>CAXNGR010000542.1:0-3860 GCA_964201265.1 Verrucomicrobiaceae bacterium | reverse complement strand
TCCGCGCGTGTGGCGGCGCGCAGCCGGTCGGCCAGTTCTTTTTCGACAAGAAAGTGATTCCGCAGTTGGGCGAGGGTTCTTTGTGAACTCATGCGTTTGGGGTGGGGGATGAAATCAAGCGTTCCATGATATGCAGGTGTTGTCGAGCGCAGTTGCTCCAGGAGAATGTCCTGCCAAAGTCGGCGATGGCCTTTTCATCCGCTGGTCGTTGCAGGACATATGCCAGCGCCGAGGCGTATTCACACACTTCACGTCCTGCCACCAGCGCGTGAGGCGTGTTCTCCCCGCGCAGCACCTCGTGGATGCCGCCTACATCGGTGCTGACAAAAGGGCGGCCGCAGGCCAGCGCTTCAAGCACCACATTGGGCAGTCCTTCATTATGGCTGCTGAGGCAGACGGTGTCGGCAGCCCGCATGTGCTCCGCCACCTCCGCCGGTGGCACTCGCCCCCGCCAGTGCAACTGGCCGCTGATTCCAAGGCGTTTCGCAAGTTCGCGCAGGTTCTTTTCCAGCGGACCGCTTCCGATCAATGCCAGATGAAGTTCAGTGCCTCGCTCCCTGATTGCGGCGATGCTTTGAATCAGAACGTCGATGCCTTTGACAGGAAGAAAATTCCCCACGAAGAGCGCCAATTGTTTGTCCGAGGGCAGTCCCAATCTCACCCTAGCATCTGACTTTGATCCTGGTTTGAAGCAATCGGTGTCAACGCCGTTGTAAATCGGGCTGACCAGGGAGGCTTGCACGCCTTCTTTCACAAGCCTTGATCCAAGGTCCTGGCTTCTGACCACGATGCCACCCACGCGGCTTGCCATGCCGAGGATGGCCCTCCTCCGCATGGGCATCGCAAGGTACCGGTGGACATCCGATCCCTGCGCGATGGCGAGCTGCTTCATCCGCCGGAAGGGTGCGCTGCTGCTGACCGCGCAGGCATCTGGGAAGAGCCAGGGGGTGAGAATGATGTCGTAATCCTTTGTCTGGTTGAAATGGGAGGCGGCCCATCGGCGCAGGGTTAGCGAGGCCAGCACATGATTCATGCCGCCAGCTTTGGGCAGGTAAGGGACCGCCAGATATTCGGGCTGCGTCCAATCATCCACCGGGCGTGGCATCAGACGGAGAGCGCCGGGCAGGAGCCTGGGTCTGAGGGCAAGCACATGCACATTCAAGTCTGGCCGTTCACGGCGGAGGGCATCGAGAAGGGTGGCGTTGTCAAGTCCGCGCCAGGGTTCTGACTGGTCCGGGAAGAGGTTGGTGACAAGGAGTAGCCTCATGTTGAGGAAAGAAAATCCGGCCGTTGGTAAATGTAGTCGCGCCAGAGTCCGGCGTCACCGCTTTTGCCATCTTCAGCGGCATGCAGGATGTTTGTCATCTCTCGGGCGCTCGCATAGTGCAGGCGGATTCCAGCCTCATGGGCATAAGTCCGCAGCGCTTGGTGATATTGTCGCGCCTGTGGTGTGAGCAGGACGCTTTGGTTGCGCTCTAGGGCACCATGGGTGTGCAGTTTGACGAAGGCCCATTCGGCGCGGCGTTGAACACGCGGGGCCAGGGAGAGCCAGACTTTGGCGCGACGCACTGACGGCGGATTGTTGTTGGTCAGGTCTCCGTTTTCGATGCGCGGAATCATTCCCCATTTGCGGTTGCCCAGGTCAATGCCTAACGGCCCCTGGATAAGGAGCAGATGGTCCAGATCGTCACGTCGCGTTTTCCTGTCGGCGCTCAGGGCTATGCCACGGTCATGGGACCGGCCATGAGGGTGGCTTTGCGCGTAATACACTTGGTTCACCATGCGGCACTGGGTCGGATGCGGGGCTGAGGGCATGGTCAGGTCGGCATAGCAGCCCGCACGTCGCAAAAGTTCCAGCTCACCCCGGACGCCGCAGCCTCGACCGTCCAGGTTTGCGTCATCCAGCGCCCAGTTGCCATGAATGAAGGCAAAGCGGTGCAGCCCGTGGCTGTCCCGGGGCAGAAAGCCGTGTTTTTTTAAGTTTACCAATCCTTCTTCAACCACATCACGCAACTGTTCCGGTGTTTCACCTTGGTGATGCAGGTGAACTTCGACCTCGTTGCCGGTGATTCGGGCCAGTTTTTCTAGCTCGTCGATGATCTCACGGTCATACTGCTCGATGGGATAAAAGAAGGTGTGCCTGGGGAGGCATCCATCGGCGTCCTCCTGGCCGGCGATCACCTCCGGGAGGCGGGACTGCCAGTGGTGTATCCGTGCCAGCGCCCCTTGTTTGTCTGTGTGATGAAAAGGCTCGAAGTGATCACAAACCGTGAGCACCAAATCCGTGACCGGCTGGCGGGGCCTTTTTCCCAGCCAGGCCAGATAGCCTGGAAACCATTTGTCAGCGGCTTTGATCATGATTCAGTTTCTTTGAGTTCGGTTCCACGCTGCTTTTTGCGAACCCTTCAGCCAGCGGAAAAAGCCCAGAAGCAGGGCAATGTTCATGGCGGTGAAGTGGTGGGCGGTTCCGGTGATCTTCCTCACCGGTCCGCTGATGGAGGGCCACCTCCACCCAGCCCACGCGGCGGCATAGAAAACAGCCTGGGCGAAGAGCAGAGGCAAAGCCATGGGACTGCCGACCAGAAGCCACAGCAGCGTTCCTGCGGCAATGAAAATCATGAAAAACGGCCCAAGCCAGCGCAGCACCTTGTGGGAGAAGAACGCCCAGGCGGCCAGCCCCATGGACGGGTTCAACATGGGCAGGCAGCGAGTAAGCGCCTGGAAATTGCCCGCTCCGATTCTAATGCGGCGTCCAAATTCATCCGCAGCCATTGGTGGCAGGTCTTCTTCCGCGATGGCGGCAGGAGCATAAACGGTCTTCCACCCTTTCATCATCAGACGCATGGGAATGAAAAAATCATCGATGATCGTGTCCGGCGGACAGGACTCCCATAATTGGCGCGGCATGGCGTAGATGGCCCCGTTGGCTCCTAACAAACAGCCGGCATCACCCTCGTGACGCTTCAGCCACGTCTCCAAGGCCCAGTAGAGTCCCTCAGACTCCTCGTGTGCCGCCCCTTTCTTTACCCTGAAGATGAGCCTGCCGCAGACACACCCGACGCCTGGAGCGTCAAGCGCGTGCACCAGTTCTCGAATGGCCTGAGGATGAAAGTCCACGTTAGCGTCGCTGAACACCAGGACATCCCCCGTGGCCTCCTGGCAGGCGTCATTGAGCACGCTTACCTTGCCGCGTCTGACGGGGTAATCCAGCAGCCGCAGGCTCGTGGTCGCGGATGTCAGTCCCCTAATCAGGCTTGTGGTGCGATCTGCCGAGCCGTCTGACGCGATGATGATTTCCATCAGATCGCGAGGGTAGTCACAACCGAGCAAGTTTTGCACCCGCCTTTCGATGTGGGACTCCTCATTGTGAGCCGCGACGACTACGGACACCTTTTTGAGGGTGGTCCCCCACGCGTTTCCCATTGTTTGAGCAGGTTTTGAGCGGCGGAACACCTGCCAAAACAGAGGATACGTCACATAGCTGTGAAGAATCCCAGCGAAACCGGTGATCAGGAGCAGATGGGCGAGAAATTCCATGTTCAGGACGAGCAGTCATCAATCACCTGCTCAAGGTGTTTTTCCAAGACAGCAGCGGCGCTCCTCCAGGAGTTTTTTTCTGCCACTTCTGTCCTAGCGCAGGCAGCGATTTGGCGGCCTTTGTCCGGATTTCCCAGAAGCTGAAGCACTGCCTCGGCAAATTCGGCAGGTTGGTCAGCCAGGAGAATATGACGTCCATTTTCCAGAGCCAGTCCTTCTGCCCCCACATGCGTGGAAACCACGGGCACCTCGGCGGCCAAGGCCTCGAAGATCTTTAGTCGTGTTCCGCCGCCGATTCGCAGCGGCACCACCATCGCGTGAGC
>CAXNGR010000541.1:0-3861 GCA_964201265.1 Verrucomicrobiaceae bacterium | reverse complement strand
CGTCTGACTCATGTCGAGGTCATGATGCTGCAATCCCGCCTGCGGGAGCAGGCCGCCGCTGTACCTGTGATAGATCTGGTCATGGATCCAGAACGCATCCTCCTACGCCTGCCAGGCATCCGGGAAAGCGCCAATGACACCAAGATGCTGGACATTCGCCTCGATAGCCTGCCCGATTTCTCGGTCCATTTGGAGTCCGCTGCTGGCTGCCGCGCACTTGCGCGCTCTCCCATCGCCGTGCGCGAGGCCGTCGCCCCCGGCCATCCCTTCTCCGACCTTCGTGGAGATGCCGAGGAGCAGATCAGCCGCCTGTGGCAGACTTTGCAGGACGGAACTTTCAGTCTCTCGGGTTACAACATCGAGTCCGCACCCGGTGGTGATCTCCCGGGAATGTTCTTCTGTTCCCTGGCCTCGCCGCTATCACGTGGCGGAAAACCCGTGGTGAAACTGGCATCACGGACGGAACACGCAACGCCCGCCCAGGCTGCTCCGATCCGTGCCGTACCACCTCAGGTGCCCTCTGCTGCGCCAGTGCCCGCCTCCGAGGCGGAAGTTGCACAATCAAAAACGATTTTCGCTTTCAACACCTCACTCGATACGCTACCCCAACGTCCCATGAAAATGATCCTCATCACCGCTGGCAGCGGTGGCACTGGCAAAAGCACCATCGCTCGGCTCCTCTACGAACTCGCGGGCTTTGAAACCCGTGACGACGTCGCCATGTTTGACTGCGACGCCCTCGGCAATCGTGACTTCCAGAAGATCTCGCCAAACAAAATCGAGTCTATGCCCATCGACAACGTGGACTCCATGCGCCGCATCGTCGAGACCGCCATGGAGGGCAAACTCGTGCTCGCCGACCTCCCCGCGAGCTGCCAGGATCTCCTCGCTCGTGATCTCAACCCTGAGATCATCCAAAGCCTGCGCGTGGACGACGGCCTACACTGGCTCCCCATCCACCCCGTCACCGCCAAAGCCGCCACACTTCCTGCCATCAAGCAGTGGCGTACCTCCATCTTCGGAGACGCCCCCTCCATCATCATCGTCAGCCTCAAGGACGGCCCCGTCTCCTCCGATCTGCTGGATGAGATCGTCCGCCCGCAGGACATGGTGCTGCGCATGCCCGTGCTTGACCAGAGCCTCGCCGCTGCCCTGGACGCCTCCAACGCTTCCTGGCTCGACATCCTCGAAGGCCGCGTCACGGACAGCCACCGCATGTTCGGGAATCCCCTCGTGAAGCGCCAGCTCCGCTTCAAGCGCAAGGAATGCGAGGACGCCCTCTTCCCACTCCTGCGCCGCATCATCAAAGACCCGATCTCGGCTAGTTGATCGGGTTGGCTCAAAGATGAGCTGTAGCAATTCTCGGTCATCTCATGGGGACTCTGAGTGCATCAGGTTTCAGTGCCTGATAGAGTACTCGATTGGCGCGCCAGCGTCGCGGAGTACGGTGGCAGAGATGCAAGGGCACCTTGCATTGCCGACACCGCTGTCGAGCGTAGGAATAGGGACGTGAAGCCGAAGATCACCGTCCGGCTGGCGACAGCGGTGTCGCGCTAAGGCTTGCCACCGCACTCCACGACGCTGGCGCGGGGTTTGAATTTGCGGCAGGTGGAAGAAGACGGTCTAATATTTGCCATGGCAAACAAACTCCAAACTCTGCTCGGCCAGCTTGGTCAGATCACCGCGCAACTGCGTGAGGTTCTGACAATGGAAGCTTCGCAGGTGGTGATGGATAGCTGTGTGCTTCGTTTCGAACTGGCTTATGATGTCACGTGCAAAACGTTGCAGGCCCATGCCACCTGGCAGGGGAAACTTGTCCAATCTCCGCGTGAAGCACTGAAGCATGGCTATCGCGCCGGATTTATCACGGATTGGGACATGGCTGAGGACATGATCAACGATCGCGACGTGCTGATTCACACCTACGACCTCGAAGCCGCCCACCGGGTGTATGCGAAGCTTCCTGGTTACCTGAACTTCATCCAGCAGGTGCTCACCGGCCTGCAAAACGACGCCGCATGATCCTTGCCGACCTTCCAGCCGAAGAGCAGCACGTGTGCGGCCTCGTGCGCGAAGAAACGAGTCGTCGCTTGGCTGCGGAGAGGCCGTTTTCGCTCTACCTCGTCGGTTCGCGTGCCACGGGCGAGGCGTGGCCGACTTCGGATTTTGATTTTGTCATCGACGCCGACGAACCGCTGCCCGAAAAGATCATCAATCCGCACCGCGAGGCGCTGGAGCATCTCCGTGTGCCCTACACCATCGACCTCGTGGACTGGCATCAGTGCTCCGAGGCCTTTAGGGAGGTGGCGGGACCGCAACAAGTGGATGTGTCTTGATGTGCGAAGCGTCGCGGAATCGAAGCAAAGCGGAGATAGACAGGCTGTTGAGAGGAGGCCACGCAACGAATGTCATGCGGACGGATCGCACTGGACGACGATGGTGCCAGCGATGACGTCGTGCAGGCAGCGTCTTTCCTCCCGGAAGATCCATAAAAAGTCCGCCAGAGCGAAGATGGCTCCTAGCAGCGGGATCATGCTGATTAACTGCGGCACCAAGTTGCGCATGAAGATGATTTTGTTGATACCGGGCAGTTCACCGTTGTCTTTGTTGACGATGCGGATGTGCAGCAGCTTCTTGCCGATCGTCTGGCCGCGCACTCGCACCAGATATAGCTGGTAAAAGATCATCCACACGAAGGCCGCGACGGAGAGCCACTTCCAGAACTCGGAAGACAGCAGTATCCCCGGCAGCATACAAACAAAAGGCATTGCACCGTCGGCCAGCGCGGCAAGGAGGCGCTGACTGTGGGTAGCGAGTTCTGCCGTCCCCTTATTTTCGGGGCGGGTCAACTGCCGCGAGGCTGGCGGGGCATAGGGATTGATTTCCGCCGTCGGCATCGGCTCTCTCGCCAGTGCTGGAGTGCTGCGGATGAGGCTCATGTCCTGCCCCGCATAATCGGTGAGTGGCTGGCTTTGTGTGACTGGCGCTAGCAGGGAGGTATCCGTCCGAGCCACTGGCTGCTGGAAAAGCTGTGGGCTGGGCAGTGGCTGACTCATGCCAAAGCGAGCTCCTAGCGGCATCCAGCTACTCATACCCTCAGTCCAGCAAAGGTCAGCCGCGACGAGGCCGCCAGTGTGCAGGTACTGCATGACTTCCTGCTCAGGCAGCGGGCCGACGGTATTGCCGTCACGGGCGACGTAGTAACTCATTTGATTGTGTTGGGGAGGGGTGGTCTTTAATTTCCATAATCCCAATATCTTTAGCAAGCTGATTTCAGCTCGAAACCTCTCATGCCCCACCTCAATGAGGCGAGTGGCAGTCCTGAGAATCGTCCTGCCTATGCTCACGGAACTGCAAATCAGGCTCCCAGGCCCCTCACCGACCTCTCAAGTCGAAGAAGGTGCTTGTGTTCGGACTCCTGCGTCATGAAACGAGGCTCCGGCGACTCGTGCAGGAATCCTGCACGGCATTCCCAAGGCTCGTCCATGACGTGGGTTTAGCCGAAACTCGCGAAGCGTCGTGGAATCGAAGCGGAGATAAACAGCAAGCAGTGCTGCTCGAAGGGTGAGCGGAACAGATCAATGCGGTGGCAGAGATGCAAGAGCACCTTGCATCGACGACACCGCTGTCGAGTGCGGGAAGAATGTTCTGAGGCCGAAGAACGCCGTCCGGCTGGCGAAGTGGTGTCGCCCTAAAGCTCGCCACGAGCGCTTCAAGACGCTGTCTTGTATTCGTCATCCTTTCTTGAAGAAGCCACCCAACATTTTTGCCAATCGTTCTGCAGGTGTTTTTTCTCCGAGTAAAATGAGACAAAAAAGCAGGCATAGGCTCATCGCAAATCCGTTTACTGTAGGCATAAAC
>CAXNGR010000540.1:0-3885 GCA_964201265.1 Verrucomicrobiaceae bacterium | reverse complement strand
CTTCGGCCCGCAGGCCAAAGCCGACCTCATGCTGGTGGATGAATCCGATCCGCTCGAGTCCGGCATCGAAATCATCGCCAAACCGCCGGGCAAGAAGCTGCAAACCATCAGCCTCCTCTCCGGTGGCGAGCGCAGCATGACCGCTGTGGCACTGCTGTTCTCCATCTACCAGGTCAAACCCAGCCCCTTCTGCGTGCTGGATGAGCTGGACGCGCCGCTTGATGAAACCAACATCGGCCGCTTCCTCAAGATGCTCGACAAGTTCATCGACAACTCGCAGTTCATCATCGTCACCCACAACAAGCGCACCATGAGCCGTGCGGACGTGATCTACGGCGTGACGATGCAGGAATTCGGCATCAGCAAGCCCGTCGGCGTGCGCATGACCACCGAAGACACGCGCACCATGGACAAGACCGTGCAGGAACTCGCCCTCGAAGCCCCCAACCAACCCAAGCGCGGGAAAAAGGCCGATGACGACTCCGACCAGCCCGAACTCGTCCACGAAGATCTCGACCAGGAGCAGGAGCGCCTGACCGCCATTGAGGAGCAGGAAGAGCAGACTCCGGCGGTGCTGGTGTAGGAGGCGAAAGCCTCGTCAGGATCTCAAGAGTTGCGAACCTTGGCCTCATGACCTGCACGGTAGAGTCCTTCAATTCCATGTGCAGGAAGGCAGGCCGCCCTGCTTTACTGCACAAAGAGAAACTCCCGGGTGTTCAGCAGGGACCAGCAGACATCTTCGAAGCCCTTCTTGCCATCACGCCGAATCGCTTTGTAAGCAGTCGAGCGTTCTTCTGGCGTGGGCAGGCGGCTGAGGACACTGAGGAAGACTGCGTCCACCTTGGGGCCGTCCGCTTTGAATTCATCGACCGCGTTAAGAATGCGTGATCCGGCTTGGGTCAGAACTTTGCTGCCGCTGCCATTCATGACGGTCAGCACGATCGGCACGGAGCCGATGGTCGTGTCACCATCACTCAGCTCTCGATTGGACTGGCCTAGGATGCTCAGGAGGTGACCAGGCGGAGCAGGCTGCGGCAGCTCAGAAGCACGGATCAGCACGTCCCCATAAAGGCGCCATGCGCCGACGCGATCATCAATCCAGAGAGCCTGGTTCGTGGGGCGCACACCTTCTTCCTTGGGCCAGCCAAAGAATCCGCCCTCGCGCTGCTGAAGGGCCTCCTGCTTGGCAAAGGAGTCGGCGAAGATCTTGCCAGTCACTGAGGTGCGATCAAAGGCGAAGGTTTTTTCCCAATCCTTGTAGTCTCGCTTGCCATTGAAGTAGTCAGGGTCTTCCAAGACCATGGCAAGAATGGAGTCCCAGACCTGCGCGGCGCTGAGACGTCGCAGCAGCGGTCCTGAGAAATCATAGGTCGCGCCCATGACTGGCGAGGTCAGTGAGGCCTGCCGCTGCCAGGAGCGTGTGCGGTAGAGGATGGCCTCAAAGGCCCGCAAATCATAGCGAACGCGTTTCATCTCCTCTCCCAACACTTCGATGAGGCCGGGAATGCTGGCGGAGCTGAGGTCTTCCAGATCGTGCACCGGCTCCACGACCCCACGACCGAAGGCTCGTTTCCACAAACGATTGGCGATGGTGATGGCGAAGCGCGGGTTGTCATCCGCCGTCAGCCATTGTGCGAAGGCAGCACGAGTGCTGTCAAACTTTGCCAGATCGGGCATCGTGCCAAAAATCACCTTGGGCTCCACCACGTCACCGGGCTTGCCATCGCTGTATTTGTAGTCATGCGGCAGCTTGAGGACGAGTTTCGGATCATCTGCCACCCGGTGCTGGGCCGCATGGATGAAGCGTTTCATCGCCTCTTTCACCACACCATCAAATTCACGGTGCTCAAAAGCACCCTCGACCACCTTCTCCGCAGGCACCCACTCCTTGCCAGCTTTGGCGCACTCGGCTTTGAGAACATCCCCATTCGGTGTCGTGCGTGTGCTGCCAAGGAAGGCAGCCAGATGGTAGAACTGCTTTTGAGTCCAATCGTCAAAGGGATGATCGTGGCGCTGGGCGCAGGAAAGATCGGTGCCGAGAAAACACTGGGAGGTGAGCGAGAGATTGTCCAAGGACATGCCCGCATCGCGCATCAGGTAGCCTGCGGCCGGATTGTTCTGATAGGTGCCGCTGGCGGCAAGCATCTCACGCACCATCTGGTCGTAGGGCTTGTTTTCCGCGATGCACTGCTTCACCCAGGTGTTGAAGGAAGCACCGCTGATGTATTCCGACACGCGGGTTTTCAGTCGCAGCAGACTGGCAAAGTAATTGAAGAGATGGCTGTGATGGCCGGGGGTTCGCAGCAGTCGGTCGGTCAGCAGCGCCCGCTTGTTCCGGGTTTTGTCACCAAGATACGCTCTCGTCTCCTCCAGCTTCGGGATCCGCCCCGCGATGTCCAGGTAGGCGCGTCGGATAAACTGCTCTTCCGTGAGAGTGGGATTGGGTTTGATCTGCTTGGCCGCCAGATGCGCCTCCACCACGCGGTCGATTCGTTCCGCAGATTGCTCGGGCGTGAGCGCTTGCAGCGTCCCCACGGCTGCCTGCATCTTCTCTGGCAGTTGCCGGATGCGTTTTACATCCTCCACACTCAGCCGGGTGAGCGGGATGGCGTGCGTCACGCCGTCTGGTGTGCGCAGATGCACGGTTTCCATCTGCCGCCCCAGATATTCAGCCTGAAGCTTGCGCCCCTGGGCATCCGTCCACGTTTCAAGACCCGCTGCGGTGAGCAGCGAAGTGAGCATGGGAAACATCAGGGCTGCCAGCCACGAATGTCTTCGCGTGGCACGGGCGCGAAGCACGCCGTTCATGGCAGAAATGCGGATGCACCGGAGAGGATAGAGAGCGGTTTTCATAGCGAAGCGCGTCTGGCACAGTGATTTACAAGCCAAGCATTCCAGGCAATGGACGAACACCTATGTGATGCCTGTCGCATTGTGAGGCACAAGACCTGATTCAATCCTAAGCATGCACCATGCCAATGATCTGTGTTCTCATGCAGTAGCCGCTCAACAGGTTCATCCGAAATCATGGCGCGATTTCTGGATTCGATACACCACGGCAGGCTTACCGACACGATGCTTGACCTCTTGATCGTTGACGCTCCTGTCCCGCATGACCTTCACGATTGAGTCCTTCCAGTTTCATGTACTGCCGATGCACACGCGGTTTCCGTTCAAATACGGCATCGCCAGCATGAGCGCCTTGCCGCATCTGTTTGTGACGGTGAATCTGGTGGTGGATGGCAAGGCTGTGAGTGGCCTAGCTAGCGAGGGGCTGCCGCCGAAGTGGTTCACGAAGAATCCTGACACGCTGTTCGAGGTCGATCTGGCCGAGATGATCGCGGTGATTCAGAATGCCTCGCGCATTGCACGGCTGGCCGCAGAAAAGCTGACCGGATTTTTCGCCTGGTGGCAGAATCTATATGCGGAGCAGACGAACTGGGCGCGGGTGAAGGAAATACCGCCGCTGCTGGCGAATCTGGGCGTGAGTTTGATCGAACGCGCTGTGCTTGATGGCCTGTGCAAGGCATTGGGGCAGCCGCTGCATGTCGTTCTGCGCTCCGACGTGCTCGGCATTGATCTCGGTGCCGTGCGCGAGGAACTGCGCGGCATGCGCGTGAGCGATGTCATCGCGCCACAACCGCTCTCACGCCTCTTTGCCCGGCACACCGTCGGTCTCGGCGATCCACTCACCGCTGCTGATGGCGCGTTGAACGACGGCCTTCCCTACACGCTGGAGGAAAACATCAGCGCCTACGGCCTGCGCTACTTCAAGATCAAAGTCTGCGGCAAACCGGAGACCGATCTGCCGCGTCTGCGCGAGATCACCCGCATCCTCACCGCAAACTGCCCCGAGGGCTTTCATGCCACGCTGGATGGCAACGA
>CAXNGR010000539.1:0-3891 GCA_964201265.1 Verrucomicrobiaceae bacterium | reverse complement strand
AGGTGTTCGCGCCCGTGAGCTGCAGCAGGCCTGCTCCTGTTTTTACCAGACTGCCGGCGGCACCGCTGACAATCACGCTGACCGTGGTCGTGCCGGAGAGCACGTTGAAGACGCGAGAGGCCCCGCCAATCTCCAGCAGTGGCTCCACGGGCGTGGTTCCGCTGGCGATGATATTGTTCGTGCCGATGCCGGTGAAGTCGCCGTTGAGGTTCAGGATCGTGCCCGCGTCGCCCACGTTCATGGTGATCGTGCGTCCCGTCATCGTCAGACCCCCGGCTCCGATGGTCAGCGAGGTGCGCGGATTGCCCACGCCATTGCTCCCGCCGATCAGGATGTCCGCGCCGGTGAGGATGGCGCTGCCGACGTTCCAGCTCGCCGGAGTGGTGCTGCCGGGATTGCTGTTGATGACGAGCGTGTTGCCGCCCGCGAGCGTTAGCGCTCCGGTGATGGTGACATGTCCAATGTTTCCGCTGGAGACCAGCCCGCCGCTGTTCTGCGTGAGGAACGCGATGGTTTCATCCGTGGCCCAGCCCGTCATGGTGCCGCCATTGAACGTGATGCCCGCCGTGTCGGCGATCTGGTGGTTGGCGTTCAGTTGCAGGATGCCGCCGGTGTTCACGAGGATGTTTCCAGCCACGGCATTGACCCCCGACGTTTTGTTCAGCCGCAGCGTGCCTGCGTTGATGGTGGTCACGCCATCGTAGGTGTTGGCTGCGGTGCCTCCTAGAACCAGCGTGCCCGCGCCTTCCTTGATGAAACCCGCCGGGCTGCCAACCGCGCTGTTGCTGATGATGCCGGAGATCGTCGTAGTGTTCGCGTCGGTGCGGATGGTACGCGTCGCGCCATTCAAGTCGATCCCGTTCACGAAGCTCAGGGCCGCCGTAGCGCTGGCCGCGTTCAACACGAGGGCGGTCGGATTGAAGGACGCGCCGCCCCATTGCACTATCGCGCCTGCGCCGCCCAAGTTAATGGACACCGCAGTGCCAAAGGCGCTGAAGCCCGAAACTCCACCTGTGAGCGAGACCTGGCCTGCTGCTGATCCAACCGCCCGGCTGAAATTGGCCGCCGCGCTTTCAAACACCCCTCCATTGAGCACCAAGGCCGATCCTGTGGGCAGTCCCACGCCATCCACCGCCCGCAAGAAACCCGCATTGACCTGGGTCACGCCCGTGTAGGTGCTAGCCTCGCTGCCGCTGATGATCAGCACGCCCGCGCCCGTCTTGATCAGAGAGGCCGCTGTGGCCGCGCCGTTGGTGATCCTGGCACCGATGGTCAGATTGGCTCCGCTGGCGATGTTGAAAGTGCGCTGAACCACTCCTGCGCTGCCACTGAGACTGACGAAAGCCGTCACCGCTCCGCCCGTCACATGCTCGATGGAGGAAGCGGCTGCGCCGCCTGTGGAGACATCTCCATTCAAAACCAACTGACTGCCGCTGGTGCCGGTGCCGAGGTGAATGCGGCTGTTTTCCATGTACAGGCCCCCCGCGCCGATGGTCAGGGAGGTTCGAATAGGGCCGCCATTGCCAAACAGAGTGAATCCATTCGCCACTGCAGTCGATGAGGCACCACCATTCATGCCCACGAGGCTCAGACTGCCGTAAGTCTGCACCGAGCCGCTGTTGCCCACGAACACGCGGTTCGTCCCGGCCACATAGCTGACGGAGCCGATGTTCCATACGGAGTTCGGTCCGGCATTGAACGTGCCGCCGTTCATTGTCAACGAGGCCAGTGTTTGGATCACTGGCGAGGCACCAGGGTTGGTGTCCAAATTCGGGCCGGTGCCATTGAAGTCACTGTCCAAGCCGCTAACCGTCACATGCGACGTGGCCGCGATTTGATTCGTCCCGCCTGAGAACGTGACTGATCCGCCGCCGCTGATCTCCACATTGCCCGCCAGCGCGGTCGCGCCGCCTGTTTTTGCCAAGTGCAGCCTGCCAGCGCTCACCGCAAGCGTTCCAGTATGAGTGTTGGAAAGCGAGCCGCCCAAGGTCAACTGCCCCGCTCCCGACTTGGACCACGCTGTGTCACCCGCCAGCACCGCGTTGATCGCCGCAGCGACGTTGCTGGTGATCGTGGAGTTCGTCAGCGTTAGCACGCCGCTGCCGCCGAGTGTGTAGCTGCCGCTCGTCGCCGCGTTAAAGGTCAGATTTCCCGCTGATATCGGCCCGCTGAGCGTGATCGCACCCGCTGTTCCGCTGCTAGAGCCAAACAGCGCGTCACTGCCGTTCAGCCAGTTTTGGTTTTGCAGCGTTTGCGTCTGGTTGAACCAGTTCGGAGCTCCTGCCGTCCAGGTGCCAGTGCCGTCCTGCGCCCCGTCTGTCACGGTGTTCGTGTCCCAGACGAGCACATCGGCAGATGCGGCTCCCAGCAGCGTGAAAAATGCGGCGGCCATGGCGACATGCCTGCGGACACCCGCATCAAGGTGTGGAAAGGATGAGAAAGGCATTTTCCTAATGGGGATTGAGGGTGGTGTCAGTGCCACAAAACCATGGAACGTTCAATGAGAACGCACCTCCAAACTCACTCGTTGTGGCGTCATCCGCCACGGGCATCTCAACGCTCCAACAGCCGCATCCGCCACCACGCCGACTCCAAGGGGAAGAACTGGCTCAAATACACGCGACTGACGTCATAATGTGTGATCACCTTTTGGAGGGCAGCACGATGAGACATCACCCACTCTCGATCCGGGCAGAGCGTGACCACCCACGCCGCAAAGCAGGGCTCGCGGAGGTAGTCTTTCTCGATGTGCATGCGTGGCGAGGCCGCGTGCTGGAGTTTCAGGCCCGCGAGAGCGACCGCGACGGCATCTGCTTCACTATGCTGCGGCTTCCAGGCACCGTTCATCACACGCCAGTCCACATCGAAGACCTCCGTGCCGTTCACATCAAACTCTGAGATCAGCGGCAGGCTCTTCGCCGACAGTTCCGCGCTATGGCGCAGGCCCTCGGCATACGCGGCTTTCAGCTCGGAGTCGGTCTCCATCTCCCAAAGACCACGCAGGCAGATGACAGACTCGCTGCCGGTCCATGAGTGACGCTCGCCCTGACCGGGATCGAAGACCATGCCGATGCGGCAGATCTCCAAACGCTCACGCTGGCCTTTGCCGACTTTTTCATGCGCAGCGGCGAGGTAGCGCTGCTGCCACGATGCGTCGCCGGTGAAGGCGTGTATGGCTTTCATGATGAAAAGCAGCCTCGGCACGGCCTCCCACGTCGGCTTGGCAAAATCACCGCGATACGGCGACGGCGGCCCATCGGTGGGCACTTTCCATGCGTGGCCGTCGAGCACCTTCACCTGCTCGATGAAGCGCTGCACGAGGTCCTGACGCTCCGCGTCGTCCTTGGGCAAACCATCTGTCACATAACGCCAGATGCCGTAGAGCCACGGTGTCGTCTGATCATTCGAACCCATCGGATACGTCGTCCTGCCATCCGTGGCGATGCCACGCGCGATGAAGCCGGGCGTCTTGCCGATGGTGGAGACCTTGATCAGCCCGTCGATCAATCGCCGCGCCTTGGCACGAGCTTCGTCATCCTTGGTGATCAGCCAGCGACTGCACATCGCATCGAGATACAGGCCGTTGAACATCGGCCCGTCCTCGTTCGGCACGCCCCAGCTCAGGGCGCTGGGTTTCATGTCACGGCAATCCTCCGCTGTGGGCCGCACGATTTCGCCCTTCAAGCCGACGTAGTCGAGGATCAGGTTGTGCTCATCGACAAAGCGGTGCCACAACTCGTTATGCGCCTTTTCGACAGCTTGCTCCGGCGTGACGGCAGCGAGCAGGCTGGTGACAACAAGGAAAATGAGGCTGCGGGTGATCATGTTGAGTCATGGGTGCTCAGACCTTCTGCGTCTTCCACTTCCCGCGTTTGAATAGTGCCCAGCTCC
>CAXNGR010000538.1:0-3899 GCA_964201265.1 Verrucomicrobiaceae bacterium | reverse complement strand
TTGAGCGCCTGCTTGCGCAATTCTTTGCGGTCGCAGAGGAAGAGAATGCGCTTGGCCCAGCGGGCGCGGATCATGAGATCGCAGAAGCCGATGGCGACGCGGGTCTTGCCGGTGCCAGTGGCCTGGATGAGGAGGCCTTTGCGGAAGCGATTGTCGAAGCGCTCGGAGAGGCGCTTGTTGCCCTCGATCTGATAGAGGCGATCAATGATGGACTCGCGGGGATTCAGTGCGGAGAGCTTTTCCACGCGCTCGGCGGTCTGGAAGAGGCTGTATTGCAGGCTGTCGGCAGAGTAGAAGCCGAAGAGCGGACGGGGCGGCTCGCCTTTGGCATCGTCCCAGATGAAGATCTCGTAGCCGTTCGTGTAAAAGATGATCGGGCGCTGGCCGAACTGCTTTTCCAGCCCGTCGGCATAGTATTTGGCCTGCATGCGCCCTTGCTCGGCGTCTTTGGAGGTTTTCTTCACCTCGATGACGGCAAGCGGTTTCCCATGCTCGTCCCAAAGGACGTAGTCGGCATAACCGAGGCCGGTGGACGTGGGTTGATGCGGGATTTCGATCTCCTGACCAACTTGCGGCGTGCTTTTGCCCTGGGGTCCGACATTCCAACCCGCAGCGGTGAGTTGAGCATCAATGAGCTGGCGGCGGGTGGTCTCTTCACTGAAATCGAGGACACTCGCTGCCTGCTGGGCGTTTTTGAGGATGGCGCGCAGCTCTTCTTCAGATTTCTGGGCGGCTTCCGCCTGAGCGCGAGCGGTTTCCAGATCGGCGAGCAGCTTCGCCATGAGAGCTTCCTGTTCGGCGAGCTTTTGCCGCGCAGCCTGGCTTTCCTTTTTCAGTTTGGCGGTTCCATCCTCAAGTGTGACTGGCAGTGGTTTCCAGGCCGGGATGGAATCGACTGGAGCGGACTGGATGGAGAGGATGAGCCAGCGGCCGAGATCGTAGGCTTCCCGCACGAGTTCTGCGACTTTGGCGGGCGGCATGGGATGCAGGCTGCCGTGGGCGGCGTGATTCCCCTTCACGCGCAGGAGGTGCAGTTTGTCCTGAACGACAGCGGGGGTGATGTGCTTGAACGAGGGATCGCTGAGCAGGTCGAGCAAATTGCTCTGATAGCTCATCTGAAGTCCGTGATGGGCGAAGACGGCCTTCACCAACGATTCGGCAAAGGTCCGCAGCTTTACCAAAGCGCTGGTAGCATCTGTGAAAGCATAGCGCTCCGCGAACCCACCGAGGTCGGCGAGCTCCCGGTGGCAGGCGCGGAGAAACTCAAAATTCAGGGAAGTCATGACACGATCAGACGCGGCTGCCCGAAGCTGGGAGGCGGCGTGAGTTGATGGTGGCATAGCTTGCATGACGTGGCAGGAAAAAGATGACCCGTCATGCTGCCACCTATGGAAAGTCTTTCCACCCCCTGCGCTGCATGATACATGACCCCACAGTCATGTTCCGCCAACTCGCTCACCTCTCCGGTTTCTCCCTCGAACGTCTCGCCTCGCTCTGCGAGGTGGCGGAGGCGGGGAGCATTGGGCAGGCTTCGCGGGGGGATGCGAACCGGCAGAGTTTGCTGAGCCGACAGATCGCGGAGCTGGAGGCGGTGTTTGGGGTCGCGCTACTGGCGCGGCAGTCGCGACCGTTCCGGCTGACTCCCGAGGGACGTGAGCTGGCACAGGCGGCGCGGCAGTTTTTCCAGGTGGCAGATGATTTGCAGCGGCGGGCGGAGAACGCGGCGCAGCGCGTGGTGATCGGCGCGGGCGAGACGCTGATCCAATGGCTGCTGTTCCCGGCGTGTGAGGCCCTTCAGAGGCAGGCAGGCAAAGTCGTCTTCACCTTCAAGAACCTCGACAGCTCACGTTTGATGGAAGCACTCCAACAGGGAGAGATCGATGTGGCGCTGATCCGGCGGGAGGATGTGACACCGAGTCTGGCGCACACGGAGGCTTGGACCTATGCCCAGGCGGCGTTTGTGCCCAAAGTGCTGTCCCGCTCCGCCTCGGTGCTCAAAGTGGAGGAACTGGCCGCGCTGCCGTGGGCCGTTCTGGAAGGCCGGGGGCATTTCCGCCAGTTCCTGGAGACCAAGGCGCGTGAGAGCGGCATTAAGCTTAACGCGGTGCTGGAGTGCTCCTCCTACACGCAGGTGGCGATGGCGGTCCAGACGGGGCGCTACGCGGGTTTTCTCCCTGAATTCGCCAAGAACGCGGCCTTCGCCGGGAACTCAGCGATGATTCAACGCCCGCTGGAAAAAGGACTGCGCTATGATCGCTCGCTTGTGCTGGCCTGGCGCGAGGCATCGGTGCGGAACCGACCGTTTTTGGAGAAGGTGATTGAGGCGCTGCGGGTGCGGATTGGGAAATGTCTTTGATTGCTCTTCAACCTCGCCATCTGGCTATTCATGAAGCCCTCGGAAGAAACCGCCCAGTTCATCGCGGATGCGGCGGAGTTGGCAAGTGAGGAGCTGTCGGGTGATGGCTTTGCCTTCGTGCTGGTAAAATGATGGAGGGTAAAATGATCCTTGCCTGGAACATCATTTTACCTCAAGGATCGGCTGAAGCCGAAGGTGAGCTGCCTCGCTCCGTAGTCAGCCAGGAAGGCTAACCACCACGCTGGTTCATTGTCTCCGCCACGAGCGGCGCGAACTCGCTGAAGCTCCAGGCGCTTTTGCTGAGACCCCAGGCGGTGTCTTGTTGGTGTTGGGGGTTGATTTCGGCGGTGATGAAGTCTTCCTGATGGCGGCGGCTTTGGACGAGGATCTCGCCGTGCGGGTCCATGACGTAGCTGTCGCCGTAGCCGATGCCGGAATTCTTGGTGATGCCGGATTTGGCGGGATCGAGGACGACGTTGTTGCCACGGACGAAGTAGATGCTGTTTTCGCAGGCGCGGGCGGCGTGGTCGGCGCGGACTTTCATGAAGTGGGAGATGAGGCCCTTGTCGCCGATGTAGTTGAAGTGCGGGGCGAAGATGACGCGTGCACCCTTGAGCGCGAGGATGCGGGCGGGCTCGATGTAGCCGCCGTCAGCGCAGATGAGGACGCCGAACTTGAGCCCGTCGATCTCCCAGACGGGAAAGTCGCGGCCCTGCTGGTGAAACTTCATGTAGGCGGCGCATTTGCTGTAAAGGCCGAGCTTCTGGCCGTGGTGGGCGACGACGACGGTGTTGTAGAGATCGTTGCCACGCAGCTCGTTGAAGCCTGCGATGGCCACGGCGGCGTGACGAGCGGTGACATCGAGAATGCGCTGCATCTGCGGTGAGTCGGCAGCGAAGGCACCTTTGCGGGCGAGTTCCTCGGTGTCGGGATAGCCAGTGAAGAAGCACTCGGGGAAGGAGACGATCTTCGCGCCCTCAGCATCGGTGCGTTGGAGGCCTTCTTCGAAGCGGGCGAGGTTGTGCTCGAAGTCGCCGACCCAGGACTCGAACTGGCAGTGCGCGATTTTCATGCGGGCTTAACGCCTTGAGCGCGTGAGATTTGGCAGAATGGAGAAAGTTCGCGCTTGGCGGATGGAAGGCGGTTTGATAGCGTCGCGGTCTTTCCAAAAAATGAACCGCGAACTTATCATCCGTCTGTGTTTTGTAGCGCTCGCCCTGCTCGTTGCTTCTCTGATCTGGGAGGCGATCAAGGAGGCGGATGATGGCATGAAGCTGGTGTCGGTGATTCTGCTGGGGGTGACGGGCGGCATCCTGATGGTGAAATTTGTGATCCCATGGATCGGGGATGCGATGGGTGAGGCGGTGTTTTCCTCGGGTGAGCAGTTGGAGCAGGATGAGATGACGAAGGCGGCCGTCTGCATCTCCCAGGGCGACTACCCAGGGGCCATCAGCCACTACGAAAAAATGCTGGAGGAAAAGCCAGACGATCCCTTCCCGGTGGCGGAAATCGCGAAGGTGCATGCGGAGCGGCTGCATGATCC
>CAXNGR010000537.1:0-3904 GCA_964201265.1 Verrucomicrobiaceae bacterium | reverse complement strand
TGCCAACCTCTCCAAGAACCACCAAAGCCAAGCCCATCACGGTGTCCCCCATCGTGAGGCATCGAGCCGCTTCCTGAAATCCTCCTCGGTGTCCTACTTCAATGAGGCATCACGGCCGCCGAACGTTTCGTCATTAGGATTTCGACATTCGTCATTTGAACGCTTCCTTCTCTATCAAAGCCACGTTTCCTGCCCTCATGCCCGTCACCCCCCGCCCAGCCACCGCAGCTGATCTCGACGCCATTAACGCGATCTACAATCACTACGTCGAGCACAGCACCTGCACCTATCAAACCGTGCCCAGCACCGCTCAGGAGCGACGCGACTGGTTTGACGCGCACGGCCCCGAGCATCCCGTCATCGTCGCAGAGGAAGACGGCCAGATCATCGGCTGGGGATCGCTCAGCCGCTTCCATCCACGCCAGGCCTACTGCCACAGCGTCGAGGACTCCATTTACCTGCATCACGAGCATCAAGGCAAAGGCCTCGGCTCTCTCCTGCTTGGCGAACTCATCGCACTCGCAAAAAAAATCGGCCACCACACCGTCCTCGGCGGCATCGACGCCGATCAGCAGGCCAGCATCGCCTTGCACGCCAAATTCGGCTTCATCAAAGTCTCCCACCTCAAGGAAGTCGGCCACAAGCACGGTCGCTGGCTTGATGTGATCTGGATGCAGAAGATGCTGTAGCCCTATGGAGTGGCGACGAGTCGTCGCAAAACCACCCCAATGCCGACGACTCGTCGGCGCTCCATAGCATTGACGTTTGCAGCCGAACCCGCTAGAACCCTCGCCTAGCCAACGTCTTCAGGCCATGCACACGGACCCCGCCAAGCTCTCCCGCCGCCGACTTCTCGGCACGACGGCCATGGGCCTCTCTAGCGTGGCTCTTTCGTCCCTCATGGCCGAGTCGCGTTCGCATTTCCCGGCGAAGGCAAAGCGTGTGATCTGGCTCTTCATGCACGGCGGGCCGAGCCACGTCGATTTGTTCGATCCAAAGCCCGAACTCATCCGCCACGCGGGCAAACCGTTGCCAGAGAGCTACGGCACCGTCGAAACGCGGCGCAAAGTCGCGCAAAATCCGCTACTGGCACCCGTGAAGCCGTTTCGGAAGCACGGGCAGAGCGGCATCGAGATCAGTGACTTCCTCCCACACATGGCGGGCATCGCGGATGAGATGTGCGTCATCCGCAGTTGCCATGGCGACAGCGTGAATCATCCGCAGTCGGTTTATCAGATGAACACCGGCTCCATTCAGATGGGCAAGCCGAGCCTGGGAAGCTGGGTTTCATACGGTCTTGGCGCCGAGAACGTGGACATGCCCGCCTTCGTCGTGTTGCCCGATCCCGGCGGTGGTTTGAAAGGCGGTCCACCCGCCTGGGGCAGCGGATTTCTGCCTGCGACGTATCAAGGCACAACGATGCGTGCCGGTCCGAGTCCGATCCTGGATCTGCAAAGCCCGCTAAGCAGCGCCCGGCAACGTGCGACGCTCGATCTCATTCAGCAGATGAACGCGCTGCATCAAGCCAAGCGCGAGGCCGACAGCGAACTCGACGCCCGCATCCGCGCCTACGAGCTAGCCTTCCGCATGCAAAGCGCCGCGCCGGAAGCCGTGGACATTTCGCGCGAGACCGAAGCCACAAAACATCTCTACGGCATCGACGATCCGACGACGAAGGAGTTCGGCACCCGCTGCCTGCTCGCACGCCGCATGATCGAGCGCGGTGTGCGTTTTGTGCAGCTTTACTCCGGCGACACGAACGGCTGGGACGCGCACGAGGACGTGATGAAGAACCACACCGAGTATTGCGCGCGCACCGACAAGCCCGTGACCGGTTTGATCCGCGATTTGAAGCAACGCGGCCTGCTGGAGGACACGCTCGTCATCTGGGGTGGCGAATTCGGTCGCATGCCGATGAGCGAGAAAGGCGTGGGCCGCGATCACAACCCCTGGGGCTACACGACCGTGCTGTTCGGCGCAGGCGTGAAGCACGGTCATGTGCATGGAGCCACGGATGAGTTCGGCCTGCGTGCCGCCGAGGACAAGGTTCACATCCATGATCTCCACGCCACGATCCTGCACCTCCTCGGCCTGGATCACGATCGCCTCACCTTCCGCCTCAACGGCCTCGATCAAAAGCTCACCGGCGTGGAAGAATGCCATGTTGTGAAGAAAATCCTCGCATGAAAGCCGTCTGCATCGCCTTCACGCTGCTGCTGATCGCGAATCACGTGCGCGGCGTGGCGATTCATGCCTCAGCCGATCCGGTGAAGGATGAACCGAAGATCACCGAGAAGGATCGCGACCATTGGGCCTTCAAACCACTTCAAACCACGCCCGGCAAGACCGGCATCGACGATTTCATCGCCCCGCAGGCTCCAGCCGATCCCGCCACACTCATCCGTCGTCTATCCTTCGATCTCACCGGTCTGCCGCCTTCTGCCGAAGCGGTACGCACCTTTGTTCATCTGTCCCATTCTTCCCATCAGTCTTATGAGGCATTGGTTGATCAACTTCTAGCATCACCACGCTACGGAGAGCATTGGGCGCAGTGGTGGCTCGATCTCGCCCGCTTCGCGGAAACAGACGGCTTTGAATTCGACGCTGAACGCAGCCGCGCTTGGCAGTATCGTGACTGGGTCATCCATGCGCTGAACAACGACCTCCCCTTTGATGAATTCGTGCAAAAGCAGATCGCGGGCGATTTGATGGGCGATGAAACAGCCACAGGCTTCCTCCTCGCCGCACCAGACATGCCGGACCTCAACAACCAAAGCGAGCGCCGCCACGTCCTGCTCAACGACATCACCACCACGGTCGGCTCCGTCGGCCTCGGCCTCACCGTCGGTTGCGCACAATGCCACGATCATCCCTACGATCCCATCAGCCAGGCCGACTTCTATCGGCTGCGGGCCTTCTTTGATAACACCGTGCTGCCCAAAGAGCGCAAGCCGCTCGGCCCCTCCGTGCGCGTCTTCACCGAAGGCGTTCCCGCCAGCACTGTCTTCGTGCGTGGCGACTTCAAACGGCCCGGTCCCGCCATTCAGCCCGCGTTCCCACGGCTTTTCGGCAAAACACCGCCAAACACGGATCGCACCACGCTCGCGAAATGGATCGCCAGCAAAGACAACGCGATCTTCCTCCGCACCATGGCAAATCGCCTCTGGCAGCAGCACTTCGGCAAACCGCTCGCCGCCATCCCCGGCGATCTCGGTCATCAAGGCGAAGCTCCCACGAATCCTGCGTTGCTCGACTGGCTTGCCGCCGAACTTCCGCGTCAAAACTGGAGCCTCAAAAAGCTGCACAAGGTCATCGTGATGTCGAAACACTACCAGCAGGCCGTTTTGCCACGCAAACGTCTAACGGGCGAAATGCTGCGGGATGCGATGCTCACCGTCAGCGGCCAGCTCAACCTCAAAACCGGCGGGCCCGGCGTGAAACTGCCGCTGCCGAAGGAAATCAGCGACACGCTGCTCAAAAAGCAGCACGAGGTAAATCCCGATGCCACCGAGCACAACCGCCGCAGCATCTACACCTTCGCCCGTCGCAATCTGCGTCATCCGCTGTTTGAACTCTTTGACCGTCCCGACGCCCAAATGAGCTGCGCCCGCCGCAACGAATCCACCACTGCCCCGCAGGCGCTCATGCTGCTCAATTCCGAGTTCGCCCACGCCATCGCCGCCAAACTGGCCACCGATTCGAATGCAACGCACGGTTCCGAGGCCACCGCGCTCATCATCGAGGCCACGCTGCGATGCCTGTCGCGGCAACCGACGGAGCAAGAAAAGGAAGCAGGACAAAAATTCCTGCAAAAGCAGACCGCAATAACACCGAACTTCCAAGCCGCACTCGCTGACTACTGCCTAGCCCTGCTGAACTCGAACGAGTTCGTTTATGTGGACTG
>CAXNGR010000536.1:0-3910 GCA_964201265.1 Verrucomicrobiaceae bacterium | reverse complement strand
TGGAGTGACCTTCGCCAAACTATCCGGCTTCTGGACGCATCGTTAGCTTCCACGCGCTCAAGCGGCCGACTAGTTTTGCGCAGCGCTGCAGCAGCCCCTCGTAGGTCGGCGTCGAGACATCACGTCCATCCTCCAGCAGATGGCTGTGGTAGAGAATGAGGTCCGCCGCATCCGTTTTGAAAGGGACGTCCTCACCGCCAATGCGGTGCAAGGGCGAGGGAAAAAACAGGAACAATGCCATTCCAGAGCAGGAAGCGGTCAGGCTCGACATCCCTGCCCTGAAATGCTCTCATCGGCCTCAGCCATGCACCTCCGCATCCTCGCCACCCTCCTGCTGCTCACCTCCTGCGGTCGCAGCGCCGATCCCGCCGCTCGTGAGAAAGAACTCAGCTATCTCCGCACGGTCGTGCCGGAAGACTTGCTCGAATTTGCCCATGTCGAAGTCCCCGCCATCGAAAACATCGCCATCATGGGCGAAGGGGCGGCTCAGCACCTCGGCCTGCATGTGTTCCCCGGCCAAAAGAAGCTCAATGGCGGGATCCGTGCCGAGGTCAGCGTCGATTACCCGTGCAAGCAGGGCGACACCATGCGCTACGCCTGGCGCTTCATGGTGCCGAAGGGATTCGCGTCCGATGCGCCGAAGAACCGCTGGTGGATCATAGGCCAGTGGCACGATCAGCCGGATCAGTCCCGTGGCGAAAGCTGGGACGGCTTTGCCTCCAAGAGTCCGCCCGTGCTCCTCGCTCTCGGTGAATTGCAGGGCAAGCTCGGCATCGGCATCGCCTACGGCCCCGATCAATCGCAGAAACATGGCCCCATCTTTATCGAGCCCGGCAAATGGCACAGCATCGCCGTCGAGATCCGCTGGTCGCAAAAAGCCGACGGCAAAGCCACCTTCTTCCTCGACGACATGTCAAAACCCGTCGCCACCGGCCCGAACATGCACAACGACTTCCAGCACTTCCTCAAGCTCGGCATGTACCGCCATCCCGAGATTGAGACCGACAACTGGATCTACGTTGATGATTTGAAGATCACAAAGCCGTGAGGCGATGGTGGATTGGGTTCCATACCCTTGACCCGACCACCATGCTCTATCCCTTCTTCAAAAAATGAATGCTCTATATGCCAACGCTATTGACTCACTAAAAATCGGCTGCGGATATACAGTCGGCAACACTGAGTCAGCCAAACGGAAGCAGGCCATCCTGACGATTTTTCATGCGATCGAATTGCTATTGAAAGAGCGACTTTATCGTGAGCATCCACTTTTAATCTATCGAAACCTGAGCGTGAAGATTGAAGCAGATTCTTTAACTGTCGGCGTGAAGGAGGCACTGATTCGACTGGAGAGCATAGGGGTCACAATCCCGAAAGCTCCAAAAGATGTTATTGAGAAGCTTCAAGGTCGCAGGAACAGGATTGAACATCATCGCTATGAAGATGAAGTGACGGATCATCAGATCATCTCGGAATCCATTGCGTTTTCGTTCTTCTTCATTGAAGCGATCCTTGAAGAGGATTTCCACAGGGACATGGGTGTAGATCTGATGAGAGAGATCCAAAGCGTTGTTTTCTCCCATGACGAGCAACAGTTGGCAGCGAGTTTTCGGCTTGAGAATTGGTTGAAGAAGACTTGGCCTGAGTGGAATCCTATGGAATCTGACCTGCCTGACCAATTTGAAGGAACACTTGATTGCCCGGTGTGCCGAGAGGAGTATCTCGCAATCTGTGGGCAACGAGAGCCGTTTTGCTATTTCTGCAACACGCCAGTCGATGCCGTTGAATGCCCCGAGTGTGGATTTACCTATATCGAAGGCGGGCACATTTGCCGGTAGAGGAGTGAAAAGTCAGAGGAAGCAGAGTTTTGAACCGTTAACGCCATCCGACTCAAAACTTGGTTTTCCAGAGTTGCCTACCCAAGATGTCGGCCTGAAAAAGCGGTTGCTGGAGCGATAAGAAGCAGGATCATTTGCGCCCATCAAAGATGAGCTTCCAACAATTGTCCGCCCAGCTCCGCGTGATTCGCTCGCAGATGCCGCGAGTCGCCTCCGAGCGTGCCTATGCACAGATGGATCACCTGATGGGGCGGACGATTTCGACCGCCCCGAAAACGAGTGGGCTGCCTTCCGCTCCTGGGCCGGTGCGCGAGAGTTGATCCTGCCTCGCGATTTCGCGCCACCGGTGCGGGATGGTGGCCGCGAGCATGATGTGCGTTATGACGCTGATACCGGCCTCTGGTGGAAATACACGAAGACAAATCTCGCCGGTTTCACCGTCAGTTGGACGGATGGGTGCCCCTGGCTGCACAACGCCCTGCCGCTGGATTACCTGGAACGCATGATCCGGCAAAACGCGATGTTTGGCGACGATGTCCAGCTCATTGGCCTCTGGAATCCGCAGGGACATGACTGGCGCATCATTACCACGCAACCGCATGTGGAAGGCGCAAAGGCCACCCTCGCAGAACTGGAGCAGGCTTTTGTGGAAGTCGGATTCGAGATGCTCCCATGGCGTGGACTTGGCTACGCTGACTCCTTCGCCGTGCGCAAAGATGGGTTCGACGTGTGGGACATCCACCCCGCCAACGTCCTGCTGACCGACTCGGGTCTTCCGCTCCCCTTTGATGTCATTATCACTCCGACACCTGCGGAGTAAATCGCTGGCTGCTTTGAGTCGCTGATCTGCACATGCCAGTTGCAAAAGCACCGCTCCCGTCCTGCTTCAAGCGATGACCGAATCACTCACCCTCCAACTCCGCAAAACCGGCGTCATCGCCGTGCTCATGATCGACCGTGCTGACGATGCCGTGCCGTTGGCGCGGACTTTGCTCGCTGGCGGTGTCGATTGCATCGAACTCACGCTGCGCACCGATGCCGCGCTCGAATCGCTGAGCCGCATCCGTGCCGAGGTGCCGGAGATGACCGTTGGCGTAGGCACGATTTTGACTCCTAAACAGATCAACGAGGCCAAAGAAGCAGGTGCGAGTTTCGGCGTAGCTCCGGGGATGAATCCGCGCGTGGTTGCAGAGGCAAAACGCATCGGGCTGCCCTTTGCTCCCGGTGTTTGCACGCCGACGGACATCGAACTGGCCATTGAGGCTGGCTGCAAGGCGCTCAAGTTTTTCCCCAGCGAACCCTGCGGCGGTCTTGCTTATCTGCGCACGATTTCCGCGCCCTTCATGCACCTCGGTGTGCAGTTCATTCCGCTCGGTGGAGTCGGTCCGGCGAATGCAGCGCAGTATTTGAAGGAGCCTTCTGTGCTCGCTCTCGGTGGTTCGTGGCTCGCACCGAAGGATCTGATCGCCAAAGGTGACTGGACGGCGATCACGAAGCTCGCAAGCGAGGCCAGCGACATCGTCAAGCAAGTGCGCCCATGAGCCGCGTCGTCACGTTCGGCGAAATCATGGCCCGCATCGCCACACCGGGCTTTGCGCGGTTTCAGCAGGCCATGCCGGGCAGCGTGAACGTCACCTTCGCCGGCGCGGAGGCCAGCATCGCCGCCTCGCTGGCCTATCTCGGCATCGACGCGGCTTTTGTGACCGCGTTGCCTGATCACGCCATTGCTGATGCCTGCATCGCTGATCTGCGCAGCCTCGGCGTCGAGACAAAACACATCCTGCGCACGCCCGAAGGCCGTCTCGGCATCTACTTCCTCGAACACGGTGCCAATCAGCGCGGCGGCAATGTCATCTATGATCGCGACGGCTCTGCCGTGGCCATCAAGCCCGCCTCAGCTTACGATTGGGACGCGATCTTCACCGGCTGCGAGTGGTTCGTCATCTCCGGCATCACGCCCGCCATCTCGCGCAACGCGGCCGAGGTCGCGCTCATCGCCGTGCAGGAAGCCGTGCGCAGAAAAATCAAAGTCGTGTGCGACATGAACTACCGCACCAAGCTCTGGCGCTGGG
>CAXNGR010000535.1:0-3912 GCA_964201265.1 Verrucomicrobiaceae bacterium | reverse complement strand
GCCGCGCATCTGCCGGGCCTGTTCCGGGATGTCTTCCGCAATGCCTTCCTAAAATTCCGGGACGGGCGCATTCTGACGCTCTTCCTCACGGAGGTGAATGGCTTCGTTTACAGTCACAGTGAGGAGCTGGGGAATGCCTTTGAGTACCTGCTCCAGTGCATGGGCACGCAGGGGGAAAACGGCCAGTTCCGCACCCCTCGGCACATCATTGATTTCGTCGTCGCCTGCCTCGATCCGCAGCCGGGGGACCGCATCCTCGATCCTGCCTGCGGCACTGGCGGCTTCCTCGTCAGCGCGTATAAACACATCCTGTCCCGGCACACCTCCGCCGGTTCCAGCATTCCCGGCGACCAGCTCACGCATGAGCAGCGGCAGCAGGTATATGAGAATCTCACCGGCTACGACATCACGGACCTCATGGTGAAGCTCAGCAAGGTGAACCTCTTCCTCCACGGCTTCCCGGATCCTGCCATCCACATCTACGACACGTTGAGCAACGACGCCCGCTGGGAGGAAAAGGCGGACCTCATCCTGGCCAATCCGCCCTTCATGACGCCGAAGGGCGGAGTCACCCCTCACACGAAGTTCCGCATCGCCGCAAAGAAGGCGGAGGTGCTCTTCACCGATTACATCGCGGAGCATCTCAGCAGCAAGGGGCGCGGCGGCGTCATCGTGCCGAACGGCATCGTGGCCACCACGCAGAACGCCTATGTGAAGCTGCGCCGCTTCCTGGTGGAGGACTGCCTCGTCGCCGTCGTCAGCCTGCCCTCCGGCGTCTTCAAGCCCTACTCCGGCGTGAAGACCAGCATCCTGTTCTTCGACAAGCAGCTCGCCCGAAAGACGAAGGAAGTCCTCTTCCTCAAAATCACCGCCGATGGCTTCGATCTCGGCGACCAGCGCCGGGAAATCGAGGTAAATGATCTGCCGGAGGCGGAGAGGGTGGTGAAAGCGTGGCTGGGGGGAATGACGAATGACGAATTCCGAATGACGAATGGCTCCGGCATAGCTTGTCGGGCGATTGAGAAGAAGGCGCTGTTGGATAGCCGGGCATGCAGTCTTCAGGCCGAGACGTTCTTTGGAGAAACAGTAGAGTTGTCAGACCACACAATGGTTCGACTGCGTGATGTATGCACCGTCATTTCTGGGCAGCACATAGACAGAGAAGATTATAACACTGAGCAGCGAGGAGTCGGTTACTTGACCGGGCCTTCTGACTTTGGTCCCACGAGTCCCATTGTCACCAAATGGACTGAGAAACCAAAAGTCACGGCGTTGCCAGGGGATGTGCTCATTACAGTAAAGGGTTCAGGTGTCGGGTCTGTTAATCTCCTGGCGGATAGAGCGGTTGCGATCAGCCGCCAACTTATGGCTGTCAGGGCTCGTAATATCGAACCTCGCTATCTCCACACGGTGCTTCGTCAGCAGAGAGAATACTTTGCCTCAAAAGCGAATGGAGCAGCTATTCCCGGCATCACGCGTGATCATGTCCTGGACTTCGAAATCCCGCTGCCGCCGCTGGAGGAGCAGCGGCGGATCGTGGCGAAGATCGAGGGCTACCAGAAAGTCCTCGACGGTGCCCGCCAGATTCTCGCGGGCTACGAAATCCGTCTCGACGTGCAACCGGATTGGGAATCGAGCCCGCTAGCCGAGTTCTGCGAGTTCATTGATTACCGTGGCCGCACGCCGGAGAAGTCCGCCTCTGGCATTCCGCTCATCACCGCCAAGAACGTGCGTTGGGGCTGCATCAATCCCGAACCCGCTGAGTTCGTCACCGAGAAGACCTACGACGAGTTCATGACGCGCGGCTTCCCGAAACGCGGAGACGTGCTTATCACGACCGAAGCGCCGCTTGCCAATGCTGCGCTCGTTGACCGCGATGACCGATTCGCGCTCGCTCAACGGGTCATCTGCCTAGCGCCAAATCCTGAAGCTGCAATCGGCGGCTACCTTTTCCGAGCCCTCCTTAGCGCCGGAGTTCAAGAAGCCATCAAAGCCCGCGCCACCGGCTCAACCGTGCTCGGCATCAAAGCGAGTTCATTGAAGGAAGTCGAAATCCCACTGCCGCCGCTGGAAGAGCAACGGCGGATCGTGGCGGAGCTGGACGCGGAGGCGGCGCAGATGGAGGCGGTGAGGTCGTTGATCCCGCGCTTCGAGGGGAAGATCCAACGCGTGCTGGACCGGGTGTGGGGGACGACGGTGGCATGAAACAGTGGCAAACCCGATGATTCCTGACAGAATTCCGCGCCCCGCCGCATGATCACCCACTTCCACATCGAGAACTTCAAGTCCCTGGCGGACTTTGACCTGCCCCCGAAGGGACAGGAACTGGCAGGCTTCACCTGCCTCATCGGCATGAACGGCGCGGGCAAGACGACGCTGCTGCAGGCTTTTGATTTTACCGCACAACTGATGGTGGGACGCGTGAGGGAGTGGTTTCAGTGGCGGGAATGGATGCCGGCCGATGTGAAGACCCGTCTCGATGCCACGGACCGGAACGATGTCCGCGTGGTGATCGGCATGGGAATGAAGGACAAGCGTGCGGCGGTATGGGATGCCACTTTCTGCCTGGAGAAGATGCGATGCGTGCGGGAGTCGCTCACACTGGCCGGGCAGGATATTCTGCTCTTGAGGGAGGACGGCTGCATGAAGGTGGCGAATGATGACACCTACTCGGAGGAGTTTGGGTCCGTGCCATTTGAGTTTGGTGGGTCCGTGCTGTCAACGCTGCGGCTGGATGGCTACCATCCTGCACTGAGAGAGGTGAAGGAGATGCTGCTAGGGCTTCACTCCCTCGAACTGCTGTCGCCCCAGCAGATCCGGCGCAGTTCGCGCGAGAGCGAGGATATCGGGCCAGGTGGAGAGCGACTGGCGGGCTTTATCTCGCTGCTGTCTGACGATCAGCGGACCGACTTGAAGCTACGCCTTCAGAAAATCTATCCTCAGGTGAAGGACCTCCAAATCCAGCATAAGCAGTATGGCTGGAAAGGCCTGCTGGTGGCGGAGCAAAGCATGGGCGGTCATCCGGTGACGGAAACCCATGTTAATGACGGTTTCCTGCGGGTGCTGGCCATGCTCACGCAAGCCTACACGCGTCATGGCATCCTGTTGCTGGATGAAATCGAGAACGGCATCAACCCCGCCGTTGCAGATGATTTGGTGAATTTCCTCGTCTCGTTGAGCCAGGAGGGGCGTCAGGTCATCGTGACAACCCACAGCCCGGTGATCCTGAACTACTTGGAAGACGACGTGGCCCGCGAAGGGGTGATCCTGCTCTTCAAGACACCCAACGGCCGCACGCACTGCTGCCGCTACTTCGATGTGCCGGAAAACGAGCGCAAACTGCGCGCCCTCGGCCCCGGTGAGATCTTTCTCGACACAAGCATCGAAGCGCTGGTGGAGCGCCTGGCTGCGGAGGAGCCTCAACCCAAGCTGGCAGCATGATCCTGATTGTCTCCGGCGAAGGACCGACGGACATCGGCACCTGCACCAACGCGCAGGGCCGGTGCAGCGGAACCGATTTCAAACCTGGTCCGATGGGCGTGATGGTGGACAAGATCGCGGAGGACGAGCTGGGGTATTCCCTAGCGGATTCGAGCGCCCTTGAGTTTGTGTCCGAAGGCAGCCTTTCTGCCCTGATGAAGAGCCAGCGAAGGATCTTGATCGCTGGCGGCAGGCGCGGCTTTGAAACCGGGTTCTTTTTCAAAGGAGCGCGTGCTCTCGCCAGGCTGGCCAAGGAGGCGTCGGGAGAGGATGAGACACCTCGAGGTGTGGTCTTTTTCCGCGATGCCGATGGCACACGCTCGTCGGAGCGCGGACTGTATGAGGCGCGGGTGAAATCCATGCGTGATGGTTTTGAGATCGAGCGGTTTGATCTGGGTGTGCCCATGGTGCCCAAACCCAAGAGCGAGGCCT
>CAXNGR010000534.1:0-3920 GCA_964201265.1 Verrucomicrobiaceae bacterium | reverse complement strand
AGACGATCATCTCACACTGGTGACCCACACTTTACGACCTCCTTGCATAAGGCCCGAGATGCTCATGCGCGATGAGCCATCTTCCATCCACCTTCCGTAGGATCGTGGTTCCGCGACCACCACCCTCGGCCTCCTGGCCGCTGATGAGTCCCTTCCAGCGGAACTCGTAACGACAGACTGCCACGTCCTCCGTGACCAGCGTCCACACGATGTCGTGAAGACTGAAGACCTCGTTTTCGATCAGCTTGAAGGTCTTCTCGAAAGACGTCTTCGCCGCCGCTTTGCCGACAAAGGTGTCCTCCGTGAAAATGAATACGGCATCCTCCGCCACATGCGGGACGATTCGATCCCACGAATGTGTGTTGAGAGCCTCGACGTAGGCGGAGAGGGCGGTGGCGTGATTCATGTCAGTTTGAGAGGCGGCCATGGTAACGATGGATAAGCCGCCAAAGAACATCAGGAGGAGATTTTTCATGGAGAGGCGTTGGTTTGACCCAGATGACCGGCACAGACTCGACATCCAGCCGCGTTTCTGAATCATCCCAAACATGAACCACTTCCTTCCATGTGCCACGCTGGTGTTTTGCCTGATTAGCAGCCTCGCCGGAGCCGCTGAGCCGCCACGCATGCTGTTTCTCGAAGATGCCGGTCACGATGCCACTGCGCCGAGCGGCACGCGTTCGGGTTATGCCATCCTGCGCCGCGAGGATGGCAGCTTTTGCTTCTACAATCCCTACGCCCCCAGCGCGGAGCCGCTGAGCTTGCCGGATGCGAAAGGCGTGAAGCACACGCTGCGGCCTGTGTTACCCGAAAGACTCGCCAAGTCGAAGGTTCTCATCGACAGCGGCCTTCTTAACAACGCACAGACGCTGCTCGCCGCCGATGGTACCGTTCGCAGCATCACGGTGAAGTCCGAACGCCACAGCAAAGAGGAAGCGGCTCGTATCGGCCTGCCGCTCTATTTGGATGTGTGGTATCGGCAGGGCAATGCCACGGCGGTGTCCGAGCCGATGCGCACCTGGCGCGGCTACAACGGCTCGCAGATGGAGTATCAGCGCCTCGCAAGTGGACGCCTGCTCGTGCCACACGGCAGCTATCGTCCTTTTGGAAAGGCCGTGCCGCCCACCGGTCGCCATGAGACCGTGATCGAATACTCCGACGACGGCGGCGCGAGTTGGCAACTCAGCGCCTCAAAACTCACTTCGCCATGCTACGAAGGCTACAACGGCTCCAACGAAGGTGCCTGCGAACCCTGCTTTGAAGAACTGCGCGATGGCTCCATCTGGATGCTCATGCGCACGCAGGCTGGTTGTCTTTACGAGTCCATTTCTAAAGACAACGGCACCACATGGTCCGCCGCTGCTCCCACACGTTTCCGCACCTCGACCGGGCCTGCGAATCTGCTCCGTCATCGCGATGGACGGCTCGTTTTGACCTGGAACAACTGCGAACTGCCGCTGAAGCACGAAGGCGTCGGTGTCTATGGCGGTCGCGATGCGCTGCACATGGCCATTTCGAGTAATGATGGCTGCACGTGGCAGGGATTCCGCGAGATTTACCTCGATCATCGCCGCAACGACAATCCCGCCGCCTCCGGTGATCGCGGCACGGCCTATCCGCTCGCTGCATTTACCGAAGACGGTCAAATCGTCGTCCTAGCCGGTCAGGGCAAAGGCGGACGCAATCCCATCCTCGTCGATCCCGATTGGATCACCGCAACCAGCGCCGAATCCGACTTCCACGATGGTCTCGCGCAGTGGACCGTCTATCAACACATCGGCCCCGCGAAGCGATGGTGGCGTGCTCGTCGCATCGGTTGCGAACTCATCGAAACACCCGGCGAAAAAGGCACCCGCAGCCTGCATGTGCGCCATGTCGCCTCGTCCGATGAAGCCAGCGCTCCCAGCGAGCCCGATACCGCCGTCTGGAACTTCCCCAACGGCTGGCGTGGCGAACTCACCGCTCGCATTCGCCTGCCTACCGGCTCGCAAGGCGCGATCTTTTCCCTCAACGACCGCTTCTTCGATCCCTCGAACACCCTCGGCGAAGACGCCGCCGTGTTTCAGGCCCGCGTGACCGCTGAAAACACCCATTCGGACACTTGGCACACGCTTTCCCTCCGCTGGGACCTCAGCAGCCGCCAATGCGAGTATCGTCTCGACGACAAACTCATCGCGACGCTCCCGCTTCACTCACAGACGCTCAATGGCGTCAGTTATGTCCGCATTCGCTCCGCCGCGAGCACTCCTGATCCGCACGGCATCATCATCCGCCATGTGAAGGCTGAAATCAGTGATCCGAATGCCCCAGCGGTCACACCCGAACAAGTGCTCGCCTCGCAGCTGGATTATGTAAAGACGATCATCTCACGCTGGTGACCCAGTGTGGTGCATCCGTCCCGGCTGCCTCAGTTGAGTCCAGAGGACTCACCACACTTCACGACTTCCTCGCATAAGGCCCCAGATGCTCATGCGTGATGAGCCAGCGACCATCGACCTTGCGCAGGATGGTGGTGCCGCGACCGCCGCCGGAGGATTCTTGGCCGCTGATGAGGCCCTTCCAGCGAAACTCGTAGCGGCAGGTGGCCACGTCATGGGTGGCGACGGTCCAGACGATGTCGTGAAGACTAAAGACCTCGTTCTCGATCAGTTTGAAGGTCTTCTCGAATGCCCCCTCGGCCGACGCTTTGCCGACAAAGGTGTCCTCCGTGAAAATGAACACGGCATCCTCGGTGAAGCACGGCGCGATCTGTTCCCACGAATGCGTGTTGAGCATTTCGACGTAGGCCGTGAGAGCAGTTTCGTGGTTCATGACAGGATCAAGGGCTAGCGCGTTGAGGGCGGTGGAAAAAAGGAGGCACAGCGTGTGTTTCATGGTTTGAGACGGTTTGAGCCAAAGAGTGGCGTCATGCGAATAGCTCCTGCACCACATTGCCATGCACATCCGTGAGGCGGAAGTCGCGGCCGGACCAGCGGTAGGTGAGCTTTTTGTGGTCGAGGCCGAGCAGGTGCAGGATGGTGGCATGCAGGTCGTGCACATGCACGGGATCAGCAGCGACACCGAGGCCGAAGTCATCGGTGATGCCGTGAACGTGCCCGCCTTTCACCGCGCCGCCGGAGAGCCAGATGGTGAAGCCATCCACATGGTGATCGCGGCCAAAGACAGCCGGTTTGTCACTGCTGCCCTGGTAGGTGGAGGTGCGGCCCATCTCTCCACCCCAGATGATGAGCGTGTCCTCCCAGAGGCCGCGTTCTTTGAGATCGGTGAGCAACGCGGCGATGGGCTGATCGGCCTCGGCGCAGAGTTTCTCGTGATTTTTGATGAGAGAGGCATGGCTGTCCCAAGGCTGGCCGGTGCCGTGATAGCACTGGATGTAGCGCACGCCACGTTCGGCGAGGCGGCGTGCGAGCAGGAGGTTCTTGCCCACGGGCGTGTCGCCATAGGCGCTGCGGGTGGCCTCGGTTTCGTCTTTGAGATCAAAGGCGTCCGTGGCCGCGCTTTGCATGCGGAAGGCCAGTTCCATCGAGTGAATGCGTGAGTCGAGGCGCTCGTCGCCGGGATGGTCGAGGAGGTGATGGCGATTCAAAAACTGCGTGAGAGCGAGCTGCGCTCGTTGATTGCCGGGGCCGATGTCGTGGCGAGTGAGGTCGGGGATGAGCTGGCCTTTGGTCTGTGTCTCGATGTGCGTGCCCTGGTAGAGGCCGGGGAGGAAGGAACTGGTCCAGTTCTTCGACTGCGCCGTGGGCAGGCCCGAGGGCATGAGCACGATGTAGCCCGGCAAGTCCGCGCTTTCCGAACCAAGGCCATAAGTGACCCAGGAGCCGATGGATGGCCGCTCCAGCACGGTGTGGCCGCAGTTCATCATGAGCAGGCCTGGTGAGTGATTCGCGATGTCGCGGACCATGGAACGAATGACGCAG
>CAXNGR010000533.1:0-3921 GCA_964201265.1 Verrucomicrobiaceae bacterium | reverse complement strand
AAATGGAACTCCACCCGGCCCTCAACATACTTCGTGCTGCGATACTCGTAGCCCTCGCGCACACCAAACGCGTGATACAGCAAACTCTGGCTCATCCAGACCTAGTGCCATCACCTCAGCCATTCTGCACCAACTTCCCGGATGAACCATTTTTTCGCAGGCGCTTCAGCTTCTCCCCGACGCGGACGATGGACTCGATGGCGGGCTTTAATTCGCAACCGATGCTGCTGAGTGAGTATTCGACGGTCGGCGGTGAGCTGGGTTGTTCCTGACGCTCCACGACGCCGATCTCGACGAGATGCCGCAGACGCTGAGTGAGCATCTTGGCGGATACGCCGGAGAGATCGTGCTTCAGCTCGCTGAATCGGCGTGGACCGCCGCTGAGATACCAGATGATGTTCGGCGTCCATGCACCGCCGAGGAAGCTCATGCAAAGCTTCAGCGGACAGGTGGCAGGTGGCGGGGCGACTTTGCTTTTGCGGCGAGGGACCATGGGAAGCGGCGTGGTGGTTACTGATTGGATACCGGATTCAGCGCCAGCGGCAAGGCTCATGGTTTACAAAAGTAACCTCCAGCCTGAAATCCCGGCCTCACTTCATGAATATCCTCGAAGCCATCGAAACCCGCCGTTCCATCAAGCACTACGATTCCACCCACGTCATGCCAGAGGTGGATGTGGACAGGCTGATGGAGCTTGCCCGCCTCGCACCGTCCTCCTTCAACATGCAGAACTACCGTTTTGTGCTCGTGCGCGATCCCGAGCTGCGCCGACAGATTCGCGCCGTGGCCTGGGACCAGGCTCAGGTGACGGATGCCTCGCTGTTGGTGGTGATGTGCGCGGATTTGAAGGCGCATGAGCATCAGCCGGAGCGCTACTGGAGCCATGCGCCGCAGCCTGTGCAGGATATTCTCGTGCCCGCTTTGAAGGGCTTCTATGCAGGCAAAGACCAGCTCACCCGCGATGAGGCCATACGCTCCACCGCGCTGGGAGGCATGACGTTGATGCTCGCTGCGCGTGGACTGGGCTACGAAACCTGCCCGATGGTGGGATTCGATCCCGAGGCGGTCGCCAAGATCATCCGTTTGCCTGCGGACCATGCGATCAGCTTCATGATCGCAATTGGCAAAAGCTTGCAGGAACCGTGGCCGCGAGGGGATCGTCTTGATGCGAGCTAAACGGTGATTGTGAACCAGTTCCCCGCCTAAGGATGAACGCATTCACCTCCCGCTTGGGCATCGAGCACCAGATTATTCAAGGACCGTTTGGCGGCGGGCTGTCGTCCGTGCGCCTCGCGGCGGCGGTGTCGAATGCGGGCGGTCTTGGCTCGTTCGGAGCGCATCATTTGTCTCCCGGGCAGATGCGGGAGGTGATTCGCGATCTGCAAACAGCCACCGCGAAGCCCTTCAACATCAACCTCTGGGTTTCGCGACATGATCCTGGAGCGGAGGTGAGGGTGCTTGAGCATCATGAGCGCGGTTTGCGGCAGTTTGGGGCCATTTATGAGCGTCTCGGCATCGAAACGCCGCTCATCGAGCCTCCGGACGATTTCAGCTTTGAGCAGCAGGTGGAGGTGATTCTCGATCTACGGCCTGCGGTGTTCAGTTTTGTGTTTGGCATTCCGGATGCCGAGATCCTGCGCGAATGCGCCCGACGCGGCATTTTGACGGTCGGAGCTGCAACGACGCAGGCAGAAGCCGCTGCGCTCGATGAGGCCGGTGTGGATATGATCGTTGCGACGGGTTCGGAGGCTGGCGGACATCGACCGAGCTTCCTGAGGTCTGCCGAGCAGTCTCTCACTGGCACGCTCGCCCTCGTGCCGCAGGTGCGAAATGTCACCCGCAAGCCTGTGATCGCCGCTGGAGGCATCGCGGAGGCTCGCGGTATCCGGGCGGCCTTTGAATTGGGCGCGGACGCCGTGCAGATCGGCACGGCTTTTCTGGCCTGCGAGGAATCCAATTGCCCGGCGCTGCATCGCGAGGCCTTGTTCACTCCGGCAGTCGCTCGCACGTGGCTGAGCCGGCGTTTCACCGGAAGGCTCGCTCGCTTCATGAGCACACCGTTGCTGGATGAACTCGAAAGCAGCACCGAACCGGCCTTGCCCTTCCCGCTGCAAGCCGACTTCAACCGTCCCGTGAAAGCGGAAGGGGTGCGTCGTGGTGATGCTGGATTTTTGCCGCTCTATGCTGGGCAGGCTGCTCCGCTGATCGAGCATCGGCAGATGGCTGGACTCATGAGTGCGTTGATTGGTGGGTTGAGCAGGTGAGATGTGGGTGAGGCTTTTACGGACGGGCTAGAGCCCCCTGCCCGCAGGGCTTCGCTCAGCGATGCAGGCGGGGAACTACGAACGATGAGTCTGCGGTTGGTCGCAAATCACACACACTTTGTCGTGGCGAATGGGCGGTGGTGTTCGTTAAGATCAGAATCATGCCCAAACTCGCCGCCTTCCCGAAAGCCTTCATGGTCGCCCTTTGCAAAGAAGGGACGATGACCGTCTCCGAATGGATCAAGCTCGCCTCCACGCTCGATGTGCAGGGCCTGGAGTGGTATGCGGGCTTCCTGGAGATGGCCGATGAGAAGAACTGGCCGCGCTTTCGCCAGGAAGTCGAGGACACCGGCAAGGTCATCCCGATGATGTGCTGCTCGCCCGACTTCACGCATCCAGACACGGCTTTCCGCGAAAAGGAGATCGCGAAGCAGAAACGCTGGATCGACATGACGCACACGCTCGGTGGCGGTTACTGCCGCGTGCTTAGCGGCCAAAGAAGGCCGGAGCTGAGCATCGACGAGGGTGTGAAGCTCGCCGCTGACTCCATCCACGCCTGCCTGCCGTATGCGCAGGAGCGCGGCATCACGCTGATTATCGAGAACCACTACAAGGACGACTTCTGGGACTATCCCGAGTTCGCGCAGAAGATGGATGTCTTCTGCAAGCTCGTGGATGCGGTGAACCACCCGAACTTCGGCGTGAACTACGACCCCTCGAACACCTACCTCGCCGGCGAGGACCCCATCGAGCTGCTGAAGCGTGTCTCCCACCGCGTCGTCACCATGCACGCCAGCGACCGCTACCTCGCCGAAGGCACCATCGAAGACCTCCGCAAAGAAGAAGGCGGTGCGCAAGGCTACGCCAAACGCCTGCGCCACGGCGAGATCGGCAAAGGCCTCAACGATTATGATGCCATCTTCACCGAGCTGAAGAGCAAGGGCTTCAATGGCTGGATCAGCATCGAAGATGGCGTCGATGGCATGGAGCAGCTCGCCCGCAGCGTGGAGTTCTTGAAGAAGAAGATCGCGCAGCACTGGGGCTGAGGTGATCCAGGAGACGGCAGCGGTGCGCTAAAGTAGCCTATCGATAGACCGGACGGCCGAGCGTATTTGCTCAGGCGAGTGGGCACCGAAACCAAGCTGAAGGCCGCTGCTGAGTGGATGTCCAAGACTTTGGCGAGCTTGCAGGGCGAAAATGGAGATTGGCACCATTTCATAGCCCTTGGCATTGGCCAGACTTGCGAACTTTTTGGCGCTACGCCCTCCTCCTAACCAGCCGATGGTTTGCAGGCCTGTATCCGTGGGCGTGACGACCAGGCGCTCTCCCCAGACGCGCCGAGACTCGGTGATCATGACCTCATGACGCTCCATGTATTTGATCCGCATCCGGCGCAGATGCCGCTCGAAGTGGCCCTCAGTGATAAAATCGGCCAGCACGGCCTGCTCGACACCTGCGGGGTAGCGATCCACCAGTGAACGCATCCGGCGAAAGGGCTCCACCAAAGATTCGGCGGTTCGCTAGCTTGGGTGGGTGAAAGCTGAAGGGATTTGGAGATCGAGACGGCCAGCCATCCAATAGCAGATGGCCTTGAGGTTTTCGAAGTTGCGGAAGCCTCGGGCGCGGCGGCGGGCGGTTTGGATGATACTGTTGATCG
>CAXNGR010000532.1:0-3930 GCA_964201265.1 Verrucomicrobiaceae bacterium | reverse complement strand
TCTCGTTGCCGATCTGATTCGCCGTGGCGCTCAGCGACATCGCTTTTTTGGCTTCTTTGAGGTCAAAAGCCGTCACCAGCGCTCCGCCGCGTTCTTTAGCATCGAGTTTTGTGCGTACCCAGTCCGTGCCGGCCATGAAATTGTAGCAGAGCAGCGGGATTTCAGCCTCGTGCATGTGCTGGAGCAGTCGTTTCATCGCCGCCATGTCCGTGCCAGCGTCTTTCCCGAGCTTGAGCTTTTCGATCGGCAGGTAGCCTTCAACGATGCCGAGTTTCAGACCGTGGCGCTCGATTTGTGCCTTGGTTTGTCGCAAGGGTGCCAGTTCCGGGCCTGGATACCTCACCGTGATCTCCTCCACGCCGCATTGGGCCGCGAGGGCCAGATGATGATCGTTGAGCGGCGTGAGAACGGAGGCGAGGCGCATGAACGGGCGGTGTGGTCGGTGAGAGGGCCGCTCATTGCGGTCTCCAGTCGAGAACGGGCATCACGGGGGATTGCTGTCACACCTGAGACAGATGAACGTCGATCATCTCATTGGATTCATTGGTTGTTTTTCTGATGTTGGCGGACATGCGAAACTCCAGCTTGGCGGGGCGCGTTCTTTGTGAAAGCATGAACCCTCACGCCATGAAGCTCCATTTTGCCTCTCTGTTTGTCCTGACCAGCCTGTCGCTGCATGCGGCGGGAGATTTGTCGAAACCCATTGAGGCGCTTCGAAGTGTTCAGAAGGAGGGGCAGGGGAACGAGGCGGCCGGGAAGGCCTGGCAGGAGATCGTGAAGGCGGACGCGGCGAATTTGCCGGAGGTGCTCAAGGGCATGAACGGCGCGAACCCGCTGGCCGAGAACTGGCTGCGCGCGGCGGTGGGCGTGATCGCGGATGAGGCGCTGAAGGCGAAAAAGATGCCGGTGGAGACGCTGGTGACGTTTTTGAAGGATACGAAGAACAGCCCTGGTGCCCGCGTGGTGGCGTTTGACCTCATCCAACGCGCGGATGCGAAGCTGGCGGAGGAATTGACGCCCACACTGCTCAATGACGTGAGCAGTGATCTGCGGCGGCATCCGGTGGCGAAGCTGATCGAGGCGGGGGACTCGGCTTTGGATAAAAAAGACAAAGAGATGGCCATCGCGGCCTTCACGAAGGGCTTGAGTGGCGCTCGTGATGAGGATCAGATCAAGGCGCTGACCAAGAAGCTGCGTGATCTGGGGCAGCCGGTGGATTTGCCGAAGCATTTTGGGTTTCTCATGAGCTGGAAGCTCATCGCGCCGTTCAGCAATGCGGATCGGGCGGGTTTTGAAACCGTGTATCCGCCGGAAAAGGAGCTGCATTTTGATGCCACTTACGAGGGGAAGAGCAAGAAGGTGGAGTGGGTCGATTTCACCAGCAAAGACGAGTACGGCAAGATCGACTTCAACAAGCCCTTCGGCATGGAAAAGAGCGCGGTGGGCTACGCGGCGGCGGATTTCTTCAGCGAGAGCGACCGTCCAGCGGAGATTCGCATCGGTTGCAAAAACGGCTGGAAGGTGTGGCTGAACGGCGAGCTGCTGTTTGCCCGGGATGAGTATCACCGCGGGGCGAAACTGGATCAGTACAAGCTGCCGTGTCAGCTCAAGAAGGGAAAGAACACGATCCTCGTGAAGTGCTGCCAGAACGAGCAGACAGAGCAGTGGACGGTGGAATGGGAGTTCCAACTCCGCGTGTGCGACGCGACGGGGACGGCGATTCTGGCGGCGAAGTAACTCCTAACTTCAAAAGATGAACACGCCTCAACGACCAACCGTGAAGCTCTGGATTGCCTTTGCCAGCTTGTGCTGTTTGGCGGTTTCGCACAAAGCGAGGGAGTTGGTCAGGCCTGAACAGGGAGTGAGCATGCAGATCATGGCGCTGGCCTTCCTATCGCTTGGAGTCTGGTTCTTGTGGCGTTTTGTATTCCATGTGAGCGGATTGCAGGTGTTGTGGGGTATTTGCTGCCTGCTTTTAGGAGTTCTTGCGTTGATCGGTTCCGCTGCATGGCTGCTTGGTTCCGGAACCTCTGCGGAGCCATATCCGCTTGGACTCAGCCTGATTGCCCTGCTGTTGACTGCGGCTGGCTGGCTGCTGGCAATCGACAAAGATGTGGCGCGTTATCGGGCTGCCCTCGAAAATGAGAGACGCCAAAAGAATGCCAATGGTTGAAGCGAATTTTTCCAAATCTATGAAGACGATCTCGATGTGTGTTTTGATGTGCTTTGCGGCTGGTGTGGCGAAGGCGGATTGGCTGCAATTTCGCGGGCCGAACGCGGCGGCGGTTTCCACGGAAGCGAAAGTGCCCGCAGAGGAACTAAAGATCGCCTGGGCGGCTGATTTGCCTGGGCGAGGACTTTCGGCACCGATTGTGGTGGGGGAACGTGTGTTTGTGACGTGCTCCAGCGGCCCTGGGCAGGAGACGCTGCATGTGTTTTGCTTTAACGCGGCAGATGGATCAAAGCGCTGGGAGCGTGCGATGCGTGCTACGGGGCGTACGATGTCGCACAACAAGACCTGCGTGGCGGCGAACACGCCTTGTAGCGATGGCGGCCGGGTATTTGCGCTTTTTTCGTCGAATGACCTCTTCGCCTTCGATCTTGACGGAAATCTACTGTGGCTGCGCGGACTGACGTTTGATTATCCAAACGCGAGCAACAGCCTGGGGATGGCGCAGTCGCCAGTGGTGATCGACGGGACGCTGGTGGTGCAGAGTGAGAATGACAGCGAGTCTTTTGCGGCGGGCCTGGATGTGGCCACCGGGCAGAACAAGTGGAAACTGGAGCGCCCGAAGGCGGCGAACTGGTCAAGCGCGACGCTTTGGAAGGGCGCTGTGGCCTTGCAGTCAAGCAAGGGCATCTTGGCGGTGGAACCGAATACGGGGAAAACAGTGTGGAATTACAGCGATGGCGCGAGCACCACACCCTCAAGCGTGGTGACGGGTGAGGTGCTTTATGCAGTTTCACATGGCATCACGGCGCTGGCCCCGGAGAAGGGCACCGTGACGCAGCTCTGGCGCAATGAGAAGCTGAATCCGGGCACGGCCAGTCCACTCGTGCTCGGTGAGCATCTTTATGTGGTGAATGGCGCAGGAGTGCTGATCAAGGCGAGTCTCAAGAACGGTGATGAAATGTGGAAGCTGCGCCTGAAAGGACCCTTCAGCGGATCGCCAGTGGCGGCCGGGAATCGCATTCACATTGTGAACGAGCGAGGCATTTTCCAGACAATCGATCCTGATGCGCCGGAGGGCAAGGTGACGCATGAGATCGAACTCAAAGAGACCGTTCTAACGACTCCGGCGATCTCGAATGGCGCGATCTATGTGCGTAGTGACTCCAAGCTCTGGAAGCTGCAATGATGCCGACGCCTGACGAACCTGCGCAGGAGCCGGAGGAGCTTGATGTCTCGATCTCGAATGAGGTGGAGCAGGAAACCTCTCGGGCGCTCAATAAGGAAACACGCCAAGTGCTCCTGGCGGTGCTTCTGGTGGCCGCGTTCATGGCGCTGGCGCATTTTACGCCGCTGAAGGCGTGGATCACGAATGTGCAAACGTGGAAGAGCTTGGTGCGTGAGTTTGGCTGGGGAGCGCACGCGGTGTTTGTGGCCGCGTGTGCGGGCGTGGTGATGCTGGGCGTGCCACGACTGCCCCTGTGCGCGGCCGCAGGGCTAATTTTTGGCTTTGGCGAGGGATTGGCGCTGTCGCTGGCAGGGTCAACATGTGGCTCGTATGGAGCGTTCGTGCTGTCGCGTCATGGTTTTCGCCGCGCGGCTGAATCACGAGCTGAAAAGTGGCCATGGCTGAAGAAGTTGCTCAAAAAGCCCTCGGTCATGCGAGTGTTTTGGGTGCGGCAACTCATGGTCCCCGGACTAGTGTTGAATGTGCTGCTGGGCATGACACCGGTGAAGCACAGCAGGTTTTTGCTTGGCAC
>CAXNGR010000531.1:0-3934 GCA_964201265.1 Verrucomicrobiaceae bacterium | reverse complement strand
CGCGGCTTCTCGCACGTCTTTTTTGCTGAAACCGAGTTCGTGCAGCGGGCTGAGGATTTTCAGCTCACGCGCGGCGGCGCGGCCCGGACGCAGATCCAGTGTGTCTTCGGCGTTCATGCCGTCCAGCACATGCGCGATGCCGTTCTGCTCGGCAAACTGCCGCAGGGCGCGATAGACGTGATCTTTGCAGAAGTAGCAGCGGTTTGGGGCGTTCGCTTGATACTGCGGATCGTTGGTTTCTTCCGTCGGCAGCAGTTCAAGACGCGCACCGAGCCGTTCCGCGAGCGTGATGGCCTCATCCTTCTCGCTTTGCGGCAAACTGGGCGAAACGGCGAGCAGGGCGACGACATTTTCACTCCCGAGCGCATCCACGGAGGCCTTGAGCACGAGCGTGCTGTCCACACCACCGGAATAGGCTACGGCGACGCGTGCCAGAGGGCGCAGATGGGCAAAAAGGCGGTCAATCATGAGGATGGCATTCAATCCTTCTGCAAGTGCGGCGCAAGGCTGCGGATGAGGGAGAGGATCATTTCGACAGTCTCCGCGTCGCTGCGGCGGCGCTCGCCGCTCTGCTGCGGGGTGAGATTGTCCGTCACACGCGCCATCACGGATGGATACGCCCAGCGGTGGTTCACATTGCGCAGGACGCTGTCACGCAGGCTGAGAAGCTGGCGTTCGAAGTTGCTGGGCGTGGTGATGTCGGCCCCGACGAACCAATAAACATAATGCGCCCGCAGCGGCAGCTTGGTGCCGTTGCTGAGCAGCACCTCGCGCTCGATGGCGAGGTCGCGCACGCGCAAAACATCGCCGGAGAGCAGTTTGACCTCACGCTCGCGTGAATCGGTGATTGTCCAGCCCTGGCCGTCGAGACAAACCTCGGGGCGGTGGATGCTGCGGCTGTCATGGCCGGCGATGACGAGTGACGCATGAGCAAGATCACGATTTTCGACCGACCTGCCCGGCGTGCGGTAGGCACGTTTTACGATGAGGGTATCGGCGGGCAGCAGCTCGCGCTCTTTGTCGCTCGGCGGCTCGGATTCACCGACAAAACCGCCCGCCACCATCGGCAGTTCGGCCACCACGCCCGCTTCATCGCCGCCTTTCGGCTGGGGCGAGAACTGGCACAGAAGCATAGTCATGCCGCAGAGCACCAGGAGGATGACAGCGCGTGTGATCATGGCAGGGAGGAAACGACTTGGCGAGAGACGACACGCGCACGTTTGAAACCGAGGCCGCTGCAGAGGCGGTTCAGCAGCCAGGAGGCGGCTTGGAGCAGCATGAGCGCCACGAGGAAGACCACGATGCCCGTGAGCTCGTGAAAGGCGGAGACTTCCTTCTCCACATCCCCAATGGCCCATTTCTGGCCGAAGATCATCGCGGCGAAGATCAGCAAAAGGATGCGCGTCATGTTCGCCACGATGGCGATGGGCAGGATCGTGCTGAACAGCGCCAACCTGCGCCACAGTGTGCGCTGGCGGAAGTAACTGAACAAGGCTCCGACCACGAGCAGCGCGAACAACGAACGCATGCCCGAGCACGGCGCGGCGATGCCCACACTGAAAAGTTCCCCCGCCTGCCGCCCGGATTCGAGGTCCGGCATGGATTGCAGCGCGGTGCCAGACACGAGCGAGTCAACGCCCACCGCGTTCAGCACAAAGCCGGTCGTTTTCACCCTGAAGAGCCGCATCGGGTAGCCGATGCTCTCCTCCAGAAACGGCAGCGGCCACATGAAGCCTAGCATCAGCCAGGCAAACATCCGGGTGCGACCGCGCTGAACGCCTTCCAGCCAGAAAGAAGCGCCAGCCATGAGCATCATGACGGCCAGATAACCGCCGTAGAAGTTGTTGGCGCGAAAGCCCGCGAAGTAAAACAGCAGAGCGAAGACGATGAGCACAAAGCCCGAACGATTGGATGACACCGGAAGCTGCGCGACCTCGTTTCTTCGCAGCCAGATCAAGTAGCCGACAATGATGGGAAGCACCGCCCCATGCTGCCAGGTCGGATCTTTCCAGCGCATCAGCATTTCCTGAAGCATCGTGCGCCGAAAAGCGCCATAGCCTGCGGCATACGGCATCCACGCCACGAGCAAGAAGGCGGCTGCGGCGAGGAGCGCCGGGATGAGGAAGCGGGACTTCATGAGACGAAAGATTGCGGCAGGTGGGCATGTGCGGCATGGGTCCGCCATTCATGACCTTGGTGATTTTCAAAGTGAACCAGTTGGGGGACAACGTGGTCTTTCTGCCGGTGGTGCAGGCTCTTTCCGCTGTGCTTAAGGACTGGAAGATCGTCGTGGCGACGAGTCCGGTGGCGGCGCGGCTGTATGAAGTGTGCTGTCCTGCCGTCACGCTCAAGACTTTTGAAACTGCCGATTTCAACGGCGCTTGGCGGACGCCCCTGCGGCTGAGAAAGATCGCCGCCGAAATTCGCAGTCTCCGCCCGGACGCCTGTCTGCTGGGAGACGATCAAGGCAGCGTCGCACACCTGCTGGCACGGCTCAGTGGAGCGCCCGTGATCGTCGGTCCGCGCACGGAACGCGTGCGGCTGAATGCTTTGCTGAAGGAGCGAGTGCCGCAGATGGCGGGTGAGCATGTGGCGGCGCACAACTGGCGCATCGCAGCCAGATTGCTGGAGCGGCTGGAACTGCCCGGCCTGCCACCAGACGTTCCTGCTCCGAACCTGGCTGAATTTGTCGTGGAGAACCACGGTGCCGTGCTGATCCACGCCGGAGCCAGCCGCGCCTACAAGCGCTGGCCGGTGGATCGTTTTGTGGCGCTGGCGAACAGGATTCAAGAGAGGCATCCGGTGATCTGGATCGGACAAAACTGCCCGGAAGAGCAGGCGCTGGCCGCTGACGTGCGAAGGGAGCCGGTAGGCACGCTGGACGAGTTCATCCGGCTCATGGCGGGAGCACGGCACTTTATCGGCAACAATTCCGGCCCCATGAACATCGCCTCGGCGCTCGGCGTGCCGGGCACGATCCTGAACGGTCCTTCGTCCGCGAACTGGGATCCACCGTGGCATGCCGACCGCTTCGACCTGCTGCGTGATCCGGCGCTGGCCTGCCAGCCCTGCGATCCGCTGACTCATCCGGCGAACGTTTGTCAAAATCGTGAACATCCGATGATCTGCATGCTGCGCTGGAGCGTGGATGATGTGCTGGCTGCAGTCACCCGACGGCTGGGCTGACGCCGTCCAAGACGAGGGAGGGCAGCCGCCGGAAATAACCGAGCGTGCCAAGCAGTTCGGCAGCGGGGTGGCTAGGGCATAAAGGCATTTCGTGATGGAAGACGCCGCGATCATCGCACCACATGACCGGTCGTGCTTCGAGGCCGGCGATTTTCAGCGCTTCGGCGAAGCTGAAGACACTCCAGCGCGTGCGGTGCTTCTGATGATGGGACCAAGGCACTCGTGAAGATGGATAACCAGGCATCTCGGGAGGCGCATACGAACGAAGATCCGCATCCGGCACGCAGGTGCGGATGACGCCGCCGGGCTTGAGGACGCGCCGGCACTCACGCAGCAGCGCGATGGCATCCGGCAGCCACAGGTGCTCAAAAAAGTGCTCGCTGACGATGAAATCGAACTCGGCATCGGCAAAGTCCAGCCGCTGACCGGCGGCGAAATGAAACTGACGAAACTCGCAGGCGGCGTAGTGGCGCTCCAACTGCTCCGGCGTGTAGCGCGGCCGCAGTCGGCGGTAAATGGAGGCCAGCCAGAGGCGCGTACCGCCGATCCAGTGGCCAAAGTCGAATTGCTCGCGGATTTCCGCGCTCCAGTCGATCGGTGGCTCGCCGAGGTGGGTCCAGCCCGGCTGGCAAAGCAGCGCGGTGGCGGCGGGAGAGAGGCGCTCAAATCTCGAAGCGGCGAGGTGCAGGCAGCGGGGCATGTCAGTTTAGATAGGTGGCTGTGATCCATTGCCAGACGGCAGCACCGC
>CAXNGR010000530.1:0-3934 GCA_964201265.1 Verrucomicrobiaceae bacterium | reverse complement strand
CAAAGAAGATAAGAATCTGGCTGCGTACAAACAGAAGACCAAAGATGAAGAAAACCTTCGTGTCGCTTTTGCTACCTGGGCCACGCACCCAACGAATCCTCGCTTCGCTATGGCCATCGCCAACCGCATGTGGAAGCGTGCGTTTGGTCAGGGCATCTCTGAGCCGGTGACAAACATCGACGATCCTGCCCAATCCGCCAATCCGGCCCTGCTCAAGCACATCGCGGATGAAATGAAGCGTGTGAAATTTAATCTGAAGGACTTCATGCGGATCATCTACAACACCCGCGCTTACCAGTCTGAGGCCACGACGGAGCACATCGCGATGGGCGAACCGTATTACTTCCAAGGACCACTCCTGCGCCGCATGACCGCCGAGCAAGCCTGGGACTCCTACATGACCCTCGTTCTTGGTGAGCCTGACAAATACAAAAAGCCTTTGGAGGATCTGTACAGCAAAACCATCGACCTTGACCTCTACAATCCCAAGCTCGACGCACAGACCGTGCTCATGAAGTATGCCGCATTCCGAACGATGGGTGAAAAAGAGCGCGCCATGATGGGCGGCGGACTTGCTGACGCTGGTGGCGGCATGATGATGGAGGGCGGATCTGACTCAATGATGATGGATGGAGCCGCGAAGAAGGGCGCTGCCAAAACTGGTTCCTCTGACATGATGATGGAAAACGCCTCGCTCAACTACGGCGGCATGGTTCTGCGCCGTGCGGCCGAATTGGAGCAGCCTGCAGGTCCTGGTCACTTCCTTATCGAATTCGGCCAGTCTCCCCGCAATCTCATTGATGGAAGCAGCAAGATCGGCTCAGTGCCTCAGGTTTTGATGATGATGAACGGACGTGCGCAGGAGATGCTCACGAACTCGCAATCTCTCATTTTCCGCACCATGGAAAAAGTGAAACCTTCGGATGAAAAAGCAGATGCCGAGACAGCTAAGCTTGAGGCTTTGTTCATGTCGGTTCTGAACCGTCGCCCAACAGAGGCAGAGTTGGTCACCGCCAAGAAAACTGTCGCTGAAAATAGCGCCAGCGGTCACGGCGACATCATCTGGGCTCTCATCAACACACGTGAATTCATCTTCGTGCAGTAATTCACCCAACACTCTCGCTATCAACACAACATCAATAACGCGCAATTCGACTCCTCTATGAAAACCGAACTCAACAGACTCAATCCTCTCGCCCGCCGCGAGTTCGTGCTCCGCACGGCTCAGACCGCTCTGGGTGTCTCTGTCATGTCCAGCATGCTGGATGGCGCACGCGCCGCTGAGACTGCTCAAGGTGGCCCTGGCTCCCCAGGCTTCGGCAAGGCCAAGAAAGTCATCTTTCTTTGGATGAACGGCGGTATGACCCATATTGACACCTGGGATCCAAAGACTGGCGACACCAAGGGGCCAACAGACCCGATCAAGGGCAAGGGGCAGGTGGACTTCCTTGGCGGCACCATGGAAAACATGGCCAAGGTCTCCGATAAAATCACGATTGTCCGCTCAATGAGTTCCAAGACTGGGGTTCATGAGGCAGGCACCTACATCATGAAGACCGGCTACGAGCCACGCGGCACGATTGTGCATCCTTGCATGGGCTCCTGGGCTTCTAACTTCCTGGGCCGCATCAAAGGAGTGACTCTTCCTGATAGCGTCGTCGTGAACAGCGGCAGCTCTTATCCAGGTTCTGGCTTCTTCCCTCCTGCTCTCAGCCCAGTTCCGATCTCCAATCCAGAAACCGGCCTGCAAAACATCCGCCCGAGCACCGATGATGGCCAGTTCCAGAAGCGTCTCTCGCTGATGAATGAGTTCGACTCCTCCTTCCGGAAAAAGTTTCAGTCCGAGGATGTGAAAGCCTATACCGAGTTTTATGATGAAACCATGAAGCTCATGAAGAGCGAAGACCTCAAGGCCTTCGACCTTTCCAATGAACCTGCCGCCACCCGCGAAAAATACGGTCGCAATTCATTCGGACAGGGCGCTTTGCTGGCTCGCCGACTCGTGCAAGCGGGTGTGCGTTACGTCGAAGTACAGTTCGGCGGCTGGGACATGCACAACAACATTGACACCGCTCTGACCAGCACTGGTGCGACGATGGATAAGGTTTTTGCCGCGCTCATTGAAGATCTCGCTTCCAATGGCCTCCTGGAGTCCACCATGGTCGTCATGGGTTCGGAATTCGGTCGTACGCCAGATGTGAACGAGAACGAAGGCCGCGACCATTACCCGCTTGCCTACTCCACGGTCTTCGCAGGCGGTGGTGTCAAAGGCGGCTACACTTACGGTGCAACCGACAAGGATGGCCGTCGCGTCGCCGACAAGCAGGTCTCGCCCTCGGACTTCCAGGCCACCATCGGCCACGCCATGGGTCTTCCTGTGGACGAAGTGGTCATGTCTCCTTCAAACCGTCCGTTCACGGTCGGTGACAAGGGCGTTCCGGTGCTCGACATCTTCGCCTAATCGGTCGAACCCAATCAATCCAACGGCACCCGGTCGAAAGACCGGGTGCTTTTTTGCATTCAGCCCCGGGCCCTGGCGTTTCTGCTTCGCCGCATCAGCAGCATAGAAGCGAGGAGTGTCAGCAACAGACTGCCGGGCTCCGGAACCACGATGACTGGGCTCAGGTTGAAACTGAAGTCGTCAAAGTAGTTTTTGAAGCTTGCCGCGCCGTTGTTGAGGGGGCCGCCACGTAGGTCCCATTGCAGTCCAGTGAGAGCATCTACCTCCAGTCCCAGAGAAAGGTTGCTTAGCACATAGGACTGGTCTTCCAGCGTGAAAGTGTTGTCATCATAGGCTCGCACGGCAATGCCGGCGGTGTTGTTTACGGTATCCAGGATCACTACCAGTTGGGACCACCCAAGCGTGCCCATTCGATGAGAGGTGGTTTCCCAGAGACCGCTTCCCGGGGTTTGATACTGCAGCATGTTGTCCCCGGTGTAACCGACTTGGAACACCGTTTGCCCCAGGGCATCCCGCAAGGAGATGCTCATGATGTTATCCAAGTCGTCGTCGTCCCAGTCCGAAGGGCAGAGCCAGAATGCCATTTGGATCAACTGCCCGTTAGAGGTGCCCGGTGACATGCCGTTAAAGTCCCTCGAATCGAAGGAGTAGGCGTAGCTAAGGCTGGTTTCGGAGGCCAGAAAATTAAGCACGCTGGAGCCTGTCCTGGCACCAGGATAGCGGTAGGCTTGCACATAATCGCGGGTGAAATTGGTGCCGTTATAATACGGAGCGTCGGCGTCTTCGTTGAGCCGCCCACCTGCCAGAGCCTGCCAGAGACCGGAGTTGTCGATGATGTCCGACGCCGTTCCTCCCGGGCCACCGTTGTTCGTGCCATACTGCCCTGCATTGTAGCGACTCAGATCGACCCCGTGGGTGGAGTCTCCCAGTGTATTCGGGTAGGCTCCCAGAGGGACCACACCCGTGTAGCCGTTTGCCTCTATATTATTGAGGTAAAACTGTGCATCACCAGCCAGAAACCCGGACAAAATCAGCCCGTCTGAGGGGATGCGATAACCGTCTTGCTCCTCGAAACTGCCGAGGTAACCCCAGCCCGCAGTGGGGCAGAGCAAACCGCTCAGCAGGCCTATGCTGAGGCAGGAGGTGGCGAGGCGACGAAACATGATTATATAATTAACATTAATAAATGTAAATTCAATAAAATGTAAACCGCTTGATTTGATGTTGTGCCGTCTGGCCATTGGTAAGGGTCATTTTCGACGAGGGATTCAGTTGGAATGAGGCACGGCTCACTCGCTTCGTGTGCCTTTTCCTGCTTGCGGCAGTCTTTGATGTCCTGATAATGGCGGCCCTTCGTCCCGCCCCGTGGCGAAGCTGTCCTGCCCATGAGCAAATCCTCCCCGCCTCCCGCCGCCCCCTCTTTCGAGGACGCCATGCAGCGTCTCGATGAGATCGTTGCGGGCATGGAGGATA
>CAXNGR010000529.1:0-3935 GCA_964201265.1 Verrucomicrobiaceae bacterium | reverse complement strand
TGGCGGCTCGAACTGCTGGGTGACGGCGAACTGCGAGCCCCACTTGAAGCACTGATCAAGGAGCTGCAATTAACGGAAGCTGTGACGCTGCCCGGTTTCAAACAGTACGACGAACTGCCCGGCCACTATGCCCGTGCCTCTGCCTTCATTCACGCCAGCACCACCGAGCAGTGGGGGTTGGTGATCAATGAGGCGATGGCCTGCGGCCTGCCGGTGCTCGTTTCAAATCGCTGCGGCTGTGCCCGTGACCTGGTCGCGGAAGGAAGAAACGGGTTTGCCTTCGATCCCTTTGACGCTGGCTCCATCGCCACCGCCATGGAGCACCTGACGCGGCTGCGTGCGGAGGAATTGCGCCGGATGGGGAAGGCGAGCCTGGAAATCATCGCTCACTGGGGGCCTGCGCGGTTTGGCGAGGGGCTTTTTCATGCGGCGAGTCTTGCCATGTCGGAAAAACCTGCCCCGCCTTCTGTGCTGGACGCCAGACTGCTGGATCTCCTTTCACGCTCATGAAACGCATTGCTTGTGTGATCGACACCATCTCCCGCAAGGCGGGCGGACTGAACGCGAGCGTGCAGGGGCTGATGTCCACGATTCAGCGGCAGGGCGACGAGGTGCGCATTTTTTCCGTGGCGGACGAGCTTACGCATGCTGACCGGGGCCATTGGTCTGATTTTGAATTGTATGTGGCCCCGTCCATAGGGACTCGCAAATACGGGTATGCTCCCACGTTGGACTTCGAAATCGAGGCGTACAAACCGGACATCGTGCACAGCCACGGGCTCTGGAATTACAGTTCCGTGGCCGGGATGAACTGGTGGCGGCGAACGGGCGGGCCGGTGATCATCCACCCCCATGGAATGCTGGACCCTTGGGCGCTGAAAAACTCACGCTGGCGCAAGCGGCTCGTAATGATGCTGTATGAGCGGCGCAATCTGCAGCAGGCGGCCTGTATTCGCGCTCTTTGCCTTTCGGAAATGGAATCGGTGCGTGCCTTGGGTTTGAAGAATCCGGTGTGTGTGATCCCCAACGGGATCGATTTGCCGAAACTGGACTCTGCCGACCCTGGCGCGTTGCGTCCCGGCCGGAAATTGTTGCTCTACCTTGGACGTCTGCACCCCAAAAAGGGACTCGAACTGCTGATCCAAGCCTGGGGCCAGATGCAGCAAGGCCTGGGACTTGCTGACTGGTCGCTTGTCATTGCCGGTTGGGACCAGGGCGGGCATGAGGATGAACTGAAGCGTCTGGCGACCAAGCTGGGACTGGCATGGAGTGACCTGCGCGAACTCCCCGACCCTGAAACGGCTCTCCAAACGGGCTTGGAGAATCCGCCTCCCCTGGTGTTTGTGGGGCCGGCGTTTGGCTTGAACAAGGAGCGGTTGTACCGTGCAAGCGATGCCTTTGTCCTGCCTTCGTTTAGCGAGGGGCTGCCGATGGTGGTGCTGGAGGCATGGTCGTATGGAAAGCCCGTGCTCATGACCCCCATGTGCAACATTCCCGAAGGCTTTGCCTCAGACGCGGCCATACAGATCGAACCGGGCGTTGAAGCCATCGGCGGCGGGTTGGAAGAACTGGCGGGACTCTCGGATGCCGCGCGACATGCCATGGGTGCTCGTGGACGCGGGCTGGTGGAGACGCAATTTGCCTGGGATCGGGTCGCCAAGCGGATGCGTGAGGTGAACTTTTGGCTGGTGCATCAGGGGTCTCGGCCTGATTCTGTCTTCATGTGTGATGCCTGATTGACCATTCGATGACCGCCCCCTGCATAGATCAAAACCGCGCCGCTGTGAAATACACGTCTTCAGAGCTGGTGCGCCGGGTTCTCTGGATGGCCGGAGCATGGGTCTTTCGCCTGAGTCCGCGTCCCTGTTTTGGCTTCCGTCGCTGGATGCTGCGCTTGTTTGGCGCCTCCGTGGGTCGTGAGGTGCATGTGTATCCTTCCACCCACGTTTATTACCCTTGGAACCTGCGGATTGGCGACTGGTCTTCCATCGGTGAATGGGCGTTGATCTACAACCTGGGTCCGGTGACCATCGGCGAGCGGGTGACCTTGTCCCAGAGGGTGCATGTCTGTGCCGGCACGCATGATTATCGCGATCCGTCGATGCCATTGCTCAAGCCGCCCGTGTCGATTGAGGACTCCGCCTGGATTTGCGCGGACGCTTTCGTCGGCCCAGGCGTGACGGTGCATGAGGGAGCGGTGGTGGGCGCCCGTGGGGTGGTGGTCAAGGATGTGCCTGCCTGGACTGTGGTGGGGGGCAATCCGGCACGAGCCATCAAAATGCGCGCGATGAATCCGGAGGTGCAGCCTCGTGAGTAGCGCAACTTCGGCTTCTCTGCCTGTCTCCGTCTGCATTCCCGTGCGCAATGATGAGATCAATCTTGCGGCCTGCCTTTCGCTGCTCGGGGATTTTGATGAAGTGGTGGTGGTGGACTCCGCCAGTCAGGATCGGACGGTGGAGGTGGCGCTCCAGGCAGGCGCAAAGGTTCTGCAGTTTCAATGGGACGGCGGTTTTCCAAAGAAGCGCAACTGGGCGCTGAGGAATCATGCCTTTGTCCATCCCTGGGTGCTTTTCCTGGACGCGGATGAACGAATGAACGCGGCGTTTGTGGCCGAACTGCGGCGGGTACTTCCACAGACCCCGCATGCGGGTTTCTGGATCTCATTCACCAACTGGTTCATGGGCTGTCCGCTCCATCATGGCGATGTCTTCCGCAAACTGGCTCTGTTCCGCTTGGGTGCCGGAGAATACGAGCGCTTTCCAGAAGCCTCGTGGACAAACCTGGACATGGAAGTGCATGAGCATCCAGTCCTGACAGGCACTTCCGGCGAGCTGGCCACACGGCTGGAGCATCATGATTTTCGCAATCTGAAAAACTATCTGGCGCGTCACAACGAGTACTCCTCATGGGAGGCCAACCGTTTTCTGTGGCTGCAAAAAGCGGGTCCCGAGGGCTGGCAGGGGCTTAATCAGAGACAACGTTTCAAATACGCGCATCTGCACCGCCGCTGGCTTGCCTGGTTTTACTGGCTGATGTCGCTGGTGATTAAAAAAGGCATCCTTGATGGCCGTGCAGGTGTGCGTCTCGCCACCATCAAGAGGCGTTATTTTCAGGAGATTCGACTGAAGATATTGGAGGCGCTGCGGACCGGGGAAAAAGCGTGATTTCATGTTCATTGACAAAAAAGGTATTGATCCAGCCCCCTCCAAATCATTCATGAAAAAAGCATTCATCACCGGCATCACCGGCCAGGACGGCTCCTACCTGGCCGAGTTGTTGCTGCAAAAAGGCTACGAGGTTCATGGGGTCATCCGCCGCTCCTCCAGCTTCAACACCGGCCGTATTGATCACATTTATCAAGACCGTCATGTCGATGGGGCACGGCTGTTTCTCCATTACGGCGATCTCTCAGACGCGGTGCAGATGGTGAAGCTGCTGTATGATTTGCAGCCGGATGAAATCTACAATCTCGGGGCGCAGTCGCATGTGAAGGTCTCCTTTGAGATTCCGTGTTACACCGGGGACGTGGATGGTCTGGGCACCCTGCGCATCCTGGAGGCGATCCGTGAGACGGGGCTGGATAAGAAGACACGCTTCTACCAAGCCTCCTCTTCGGAGATGTATGGCAAAGTGCAGGAGGTGCCGCAGACGGAGACGACGCCGTTCTGGCCGCGTTCGCCGTATGGCTGCGCGAAGGTTTTCGCCTACTGGCTGACGGTGAACTACCGCGAGAGCTACGGCCTGCATGCCTCGAACGGCATTCTCTTCAATCACGAAAGCCCGCGCCGAGGCGAGACTTTTGTCACCCGCAAGATCACCCGGGCGGCCTCCCGCATCAAACTAGGCCTCCAGGAGAAGCTTTACCTCGGCAACCTCGACGCGAAGCGCGACTGGGGCTTTGCCGGGGAGTATGTGGAGATGATGTGGCTCATGCT
>CAXNGR010000528.1:0-3944 GCA_964201265.1 Verrucomicrobiaceae bacterium | reverse complement strand
TGAAGAAAATGATCCGCGAGATGATGCTCAGCCGCACCTACCGACTCGCCACCACCGGCAATCCCGAGCATCCCGATGCCGGCAACAAACTCCGCTGGCGTCAAAACCCCAAACGCCTCGAACTCGAACCGCTGCGCGACACGCTCCTGCAACTTGCCGGTCAACTCACCTTTGATCGCCCCGAAGGCATCCAAGTCGCCGGCACCGGTGGCAAAGGCCGTCACGGCGTCACGCGCGGCCTGCTCGGCATCGAGGAGCCCTATCGCACGATCTACCTCCCCGTCGTCCGCGACAACATCCCCGAGCTCTTCAGCACCTTCGACTTCCCCGGCCCCACCCAAATCAAAGGCCAGCGCGACGTCACCACCGTCGCCCCGCAGGCCCTGTTCTTCATGAACAACCCCTTCCTCGAACAACTCGCCGCCCAAATCGCCGACAAAGCCGGAAAAGACACGAAAGCCATCTACAAGCTCATTTTGGGCCGCGATCCCACCTCCGAAGAAATCGCCGATTCAACCGATCTGGAACTCCAAACGCTCGTGCAGGCTCTGCTGGGCACGGCGGAGTTTCGATACGTCTTCTGAACTTCTGAATCTGGTAAAAGATTGGGGGTAAAAAATTCCAAACAACTTCCCCAATCTTTTACCCCAAACCTTTTACCAACCCAATCAACCGGTCATGACCACCCGCCGTCACGTTCTCCAATCCACCAGCGCAGGCTTTGGCTGGTTGGCGTTCAATGCGCTGCATCAGCAGTGGGCTTCGGCTGCGGCACCGCCGAAGACGATCAATCCACTCGCTCCGAAGGCCCCGCACTTCGCGGCGAAGGCGAAACGCGTGATTTTCATGTTCATGCAGGGCGGGCCGAGCCATCTGGACACGTTTGATTACAAGCCGGAGCTGGTGAAGGCCCACGAGCAGAAGGTGGCGAAGTACATGGGCACCGCGTTCGATTTCAAACCGCGCGGCAAGAGCGGCCTCATGATTTCCGACGCGTTTCCGGAGCTTTCGAAGCACGCGGACGACCTCTGCATCCTCAACGGCATGCAGACACGCACGAACGCGCATCAGATGGCCACCGTGGCGTTGCACATCGGCAGCGAGACGTTTGTGCGGCCTTCGATGGGTGCGTGGATCGTTTACGGCCTCGGCACCGAGGCGGAGGACCTGCCGGGCTTTGTGACCATCAATCCCGTGGCCGACACCGGCGGCGCGATGAACTACGGCTCGGCGTTTTTGCCCGCGAGCTTCCAAGGCACGCGACTCAGCACCACCGGCGGCGGCGTTCCCGATCTCTCGAACGGTCGGCTCAGCGACGCGCAGCAGCGAAAGCAGATCGAATTCATCCAAAAAGCCAATCGCAGGCTCCTCGCGGGCGATCCGGGTAATCCCGAGCTCGAAGGCATCATCCAAAGCTATGAGCTCGCCTACAAAATGCAGACCAGCGTGCCTGATGTGCTCGATCTCGACAAGGAGCCCGCGCACATCCGCGAGCTCTACGGCCTCGACAACGGCGACACCGAGCGCTTTGGCACGCAGTGCCTCATGGCGCGTCGGCTCGCGGAAAAAGGCGTGCGCTTCATCCAGCTCACCAGCACCGGCTGGGACCACCATCAGCAGCTCCGCGAAGGCATTACCCGCCAGGCTGGCAGCATCGACAAACCCATAGCTGGCCTCATCGCCGACCTGAAGCAGCGCGACATGCTCAAGGACACCCTCATCCTCTGGGGCGGCGAATTCGGCCGCGGATCGAGCTACGACAACGAACCCTACAACGGCCGCGGACACAACGGTCGCGGCTACACCATGTGGATGGCCGGCGGCGGCGTGAAAGGCGGCTTCGCCTACGGCAGCACCAACGCCATGGGCGACACCGCCGAAACCGGCATCATCACCACCCACGATCTCCACGCCACGGTCCTGCACCTCATGGGCATCAATCACGAACGCCTCACCTACCGCTACTCCGGCCGCAATTTCCGCCTCACTGATGTGCATGGTGTGGTGGCGAAGGATATTTTGGCGTAAACCGAACTTTTCACTTCGGTCGGTGAGATCGAGTTGGAAAACTCGATCTACGTTTTGAGCGCCCGTTTCAACAAATTCGCCGTGATGCGCTGCACGCGCTCGTCTGTGCCATGTGGGCGTGAGTAGTGACTCCACACGGGCATGTGACCCGGTGGCTTGCTTAAGCCCTGCGCCCACCAGATGGTGGAGGCGTTGAAGATGAAGTTATTCTTCGGCCCGTCGAAAATGACTGCCTGCCACTGCTGCGGATTGCGCCCGCCTTGGAAAGCCGTTCCACCTGCCACGATCTCCAGGCTGGGGATGTCTTTCGGAGCATCGCCATGGTATTCCCAGCCGATCATGCCAGGAATGGAGTCGCCCTTCTTCATGCCAGTGCCTTCAAAGATCCAATGCTCGGGTTTCGTGCAAATCCAGTCACCGCCACCGTTCACGGGGTCGATGTTGCGTACGCCCATGAGATAGCCTTCATCTGGGCCGCGATGCGGATAGGGGCCGTAGTCCTTCTCGCGACCCACGGCATACTTGTAGTCGCCGCCATAGGGCCCGCCACGGAAGATACGTCGGTTCGGTTCGCCAGCGGCGTTGGGCGAAAACGGCGTGACCCAGCAGACCGAATTGCCGGAGAGAAAGAGCAGGTTCACACCCGCATCACGCATCTTCTCCACGCTTTGATACTGGCGGATGTCCCAATACTCGTCGTGGCCGATGCTGATGAAGGCTTTGCACTTCAAACCGTGATCTGGCGTGATCATTTCTGCGTTGGAGCAGTAGGTCACGTCGTAGCCTTCCTTCTCCAACCAGTAGGCGGCAGGAAATTCAAAGCACAACCACTCGCCGCTGCCCACGGACTGCGGGTTAGTGTAAATCTGCGCGTAGTTCGCATAGGGACGGTCAAAGCTCACATCCGCCGTCGAGCCTTGGTTGCCCTTCGGGTCAGTGTAGAGCGAGTAATTGTCCGGCCAGCGATTGTAGGCCTGCCAGGTGTTGTCGCTGCATTGAAACAGAATGTCTGCCTTGCGGTCATCGGTGACGATGAAGACGATGTAGCTCTGCCAGTACGGTTCGTCCTTCGATGCGGGCAAAGTCGTCAGCCGTCCGAGATAGACACCGCTGATCCAATCCGCCGGAATCGTAAGCGAGGTGGATTTCTCCCAGCGGCACTCACGCAGCCGCTTCTCACCCACCTCGGGCACGGGCTGTTCCTTGCCTTCAAACGGCCCGAGTTCGGCCATCAAACGTGCTCCTTTGCCGCCGTAGTAGCCAGTGCGGAAGATTTCTATCTTGAAGCGTGCCAACGGTTTCGTGCTGACGAAAATATCGAGCGTCTCCCCTGCCCCGACCGACTGGCGCGAGCAGTAGCCCTCAATGAGCGGTGAGCGGAAGCCGCTGGCATCGAGGCGCATGCGGGTGAGCTGCCAGTCGGTCGATCCAGGCTTCGCGTTTTCTTCGGTGATCAGGGACATGCTCTGATTACGCGGCTTTTTGTCCCAAATGATCAGTAGGTTGCTCGACCACCGGACAAATCAAAGACCGCGCCAGTGGTGAAGGAGCAATCCTCCGAAGAAAGCCACGCCACCAGCGCCGCAGCCTCCTCTTTTTTGCCAAAGCGGTTCATCGGGATCTTCGACAACATGTAGTCGATGTGTTGTTGCGTGAGTTGCTTCAAGATGTCGGTCTCGATCACCGCCGGTGTCACCGCGTTCACGATGATGTTGCTGGTGGCGAGTTCTTTGCCCAGCGACTTGGTCAAAGCGACCACGCCCGCCTTCGAGGCGCTGTAGTGCGCGGCGTTCGGGTTGCCTTCCTTGGCAGCGATGGAGGCGATGTTCACGATGCGGCCGTAGCCGTTCTTGAGCATGTGCGGCACGACGGCGTGGCAGCAATGGAAAGGCCCGTTTAGGTTGATCGCCATCACA
>CAXNGR010000527.1:0-3947 GCA_964201265.1 Verrucomicrobiaceae bacterium | reverse complement strand
GTGGGGGTGACAATGAGACAGCCCTAGCGGGCATCCGTTCAATCTGCATATCGCCCGCCACGCGGACCGCACATCCATTTCCATGCGCTTTCAATGTGCTCGCGTGGATCGAGATGCGCGGCTTTCCAGCCGATCACTTTCGCGGCGAGGGCCGGATCGGCGACGAGTTCAGACGGATCACCAGCACGGCGTTCACCATAAACGACAGGGATCGTCTTGCCGGTCACGGACTCGGCGGTGGCGATGATTTCCTTCACGCTGAAGCCACGGCCAGTGCCAAGGTTGATGGCGATGGTGTCACCGCCTTCACGGAGGTATTTTAAAGCAAGAGCGTGGGCGCTGGCGAGATCGCAGACGTGGATGTAGTCGCGAATGCAGGTGCCGTCCGGAGTGGGGTAATCCGTGCCGAAGACGGTGATGTGCGGGCGCTGACCTGTAGCGGTTTGCAGGACAAGAGGAATTAGGTGGGTCTCGGGGTTATGATCTTCGCCGATCTCGCCGCCTGGATGGCAGCCGCTGGCGTTAAAGTAACGCAGGAAAACAGACTTCAGCCCCCAGGCACGCTCACAATCCCGGAGCACACGCTCCAGCATCCACTTCGAGGCACCGTAGGGATTCACCGGAGATTGCGGATGCGATTCGTCGATGGGAACACGCACCGGATCGCCATAAGTGGCGCAGGTGGAGGAAAAGATGAAGCGCTGGCAGCCGTGGCGCTGCATGGCTTCGAGCAGCGTGAGCGGCGCGGCGAGGTTGTTGCGATAATACTTGAGCGGATCAGTGACGGACTCGCCGACGTAGGCAAAGGCGGCAAAGTGCAGCACAGCCTCGGGCTTATGCTCGGCGAACAGGCGCTCGATGAGCGCTGCATCGGCCATCTCGCCCTCAATGAAGGTCACACGATCCAGCGGCAGGGCGCCGCGATGGCCGAAGACGAGATTGTCGAGAACAACGACACGCTCGTGTTGGTCGAGCAAGTGACGAACAGTGTGCGAGCCGATGTAGCCGGCACCGCCGGTGATGAGAAGGGTTCCTTGGGGCATGTGGGAAATACAGCAGGCGTAAGCGATGACGCCAATTGAAGTTTGTTTCAATTCATCCCGCGTTTGTGGGGGGGGCTCATGGCTGGTTTTTTTCCAAAGCCGCCCTCAGTTCTTTGATCTCATTGCCCAAGCGCTGAATTTCGATCTTCATCTCTCGCAACTCCGTTCGCGTGCTGCTTTGGCTGCTGCTTCCGCCAAAGATGAGCACGATCACTGCGATGAGTATCAAGGTGCCGCAGCCAAGACTGACTTTTTGAGTGGTTTCGGGTGTGTTCATTTGTTTGCGGGTAAGGGCACCTGCACCGGATGCATCAGGTAGGCGATGAGATCGCGCACCATGTCCGGCTGTAGGGCGAGGAGCAGGCCCTCGGGCATCATCGACATGGGAGACGACTCTGTTTTCGTGATCTCAGACCGGTCAAGAGTCAAGGTTTCCGACACGGTGCGCAGCGTCGCGGTGCGATCGTTTTTCTCTGCGATGACGCCGCTGAGACTGCGACCGTCTTTGAGCGTGAGGAGACTCATGCGGAAGTCGGCGCTGACCACGCCGCTGGGATCAGCGATGTTTTCGAGCAGGTAATCGAGGTTCGCACGACCGGAACCGGTCAAATCGGGCCCGATCTTGCCGCCCTGGCCATACATGACATGGCAGGCTCCACAAACAGCGGTGAAGAGCATGCGGCCCTGGCTGAGGTTGGCTTTGGCCAGCGCTTGAGGTGTGAGTTGGGCTTTTACTTTCTCGATGAGCTGTTTTTTATCGGCGGCGGACTCGCGCAGTTCGCCCCAGGCATCGGTGAGCTGCTTCGTGAGCACTTCATCATTGAAAGAGCGGATCTGGCGGGCTTGGAAGGCGCTGAGGTCGGTGCGCGGGATTTTTCCAGCGGCCATCTCGGTGAGCATTGCTTGGGCGAAGGCGGGACGCGAGACGAGCGTGTCGATGATGCCGGGCGCGAACTTGCGGTAGTTCTTCGCGAGCTGCTTGCCGATCTCGGGATCGTCGAAAAGAGCGAGTCCGCGCGCGGCGGTGGTGTTCAAGGTGCGAACCTCAATGAGTAGTGTGCAAATCGTGCGCAAATCGTCCGGGCGGGCCTCAATGAGCGTTTTGAGTGCCGACTCGCGGGCGGTGATGTCGGCTTGGTCATCAAGGGCGATTTTCTTCACTTCATCGAGTGCCCGGCCATCGCCGAAAAGGATGCTGAGGTCTCGGATGATGTCTTCGTAGCCCGGCTCTCCAGAACCGGGAGTCTTGGAGCGGGCGGAAGCCGAAGCCGCTCGGCTCTGGAGAGCCAAGCTACGGACATTATCCCAATTCGCGGGCTTTGGAGCCTTGCGGAGGCCTTTGAATGCCTCGGACATGCCTTCGAGGACGGCTTGCTGCACGGCAGTCCTGGTTTCAGCCGATGCTTGGGCGGTCCCAGAACCGGCTGAAGCCGGGACTACAAAACTCTGACTCAGCAGCGCTTTCAGCGCCTCCGGCTGCGGAGCTAGACTGCGGGCGATCCAGCGCAGCGTCTTCGGCCAGGTGCAAAATTTCGCGAGTTGACCAAGCGCCATCGGTTCGTGCTTCGCGAGCGGTGAGATGCCGAACCAGACCATGGAAGGAAGAAACGGGTCGTTGGCGTCTTCGGTGTGCGAAAGCAGCGCTTTGGCGAGAAGAGGCCGTTTTTCGACCGGAAGACGCTGAAGCACGGACGCGAGCTGAAGGCGCACGAAGGCGGACTTTTCGTTCGCGGCCATTTGGACGGGGTCAAAGGCGAGTTCGGGATACTTCGCGTGTGGCAGCGGGCCGGGGATGGCGTCGATGGGTGAGAACTCCGTGTTATAGCGGATGATCCAAGCCCTAATGTGTTCGTCAGGATCCTTCAGCAGTTCCATGACTTCCGCGTTTCGTGCCTCATAAGCGTGAAGTATCGCTAAGCACCTCAACCTATAACTGGTCGGAAAGTCGGTGTTGTATGCGTTCGTCCGCATCATCAGAATCCCGTCGCTGACATATGCCTTCCTGCTTTCCACGGCTCGTTGAAACCTTTGATAGGCCCATGGATTCGGATTCTTCAGCGCCTCTTCCAGGTGCTGCAAATTTGACCCTTTTTCGGGTACTTGGAGCCAATCAAGGTCGGGCTTCTTTGGCTCGCCATAACTGATGCGGAAGATGCGGCCGCTGGTGCGATGGACACCGGTGGAGTCGTGGCATTCGCCGGTGTCGCTCCAGTCGAGGATGAAGCCGCTGCCGTCGGGGCCGGTGCTGATCTCGATGCCACGGAACCACGGGTCGTCGCTGAGGAAGACATCGGGGTCGTGTTTCCCGACGTAGCCGCTGCCGTTTCGCTCCAGGCGCTCCACATTGGAGCGGCGGCCGTGCATGTTGAGGGTGAAAAGCTTGTTGCGGTATTCGGCGGGCCATTGATCGGCCTGATAAATCATCATGCCGATGTGGGCGTGGCCGCCGCCGAAGGAGTTGGCTTTGCCATCGCGCGAGTCGCTCCATTTGCCGCTGCGGTCGTAGTGGTAGTGGTCGGCGATGGTATCGAGCTTCTCGTAGATCAACGGATTCGGCGTGTTGGAATCGACGAGGTGAGCGCCGTGGATGAGATGCCAGAGATGGCCGGTGACGGTGTTGATGAAGAACATCTCGCCGTTTTGGTCCCAATCGTGGCCCCAGGGATTGGTGGTGCCGTGCGTGAGCACTTCGACAACTTTTGCTTCGGGATGATAACGCCAGATGCCGCCTTTCATGGGCACGCGCAGCTCCTCCGGCGTGCCGGGAATGCCGAGCTTGCCCGGGCAGGAATGGCCGCAGCGGCCGTAGAGCCAGCCATCAGGGCCAAAGCGCAGGCCGTTGGCGAAGTTGTGGTAGTTCGCGTCCGCCACGGTGAAGCCGTCGAGCACGACTTCCGGCTCACC
>CAXNGR010000526.1:0-3949 GCA_964201265.1 Verrucomicrobiaceae bacterium | reverse complement strand
GAGCCGGTCCTCGCCTTTGCCGCCAACGCGTTCTTTCGTGAGCAGTTCACCCGTTTCGAGGCGTGCGCCCTCGGCCACGACGACGAGCGTGCTGTGACGACCGGCCGCGTCGCGTTTGCGGACGGCTTGGGCTACTTGTTCGAGCTGAAAAGGAATTTCAGGTAGCAGGATGATGTCCGCACCACCAGCCATGCCGCCGTAGAGCGCGATCCACCCGGCGTGACGGCCCATGACTTCAAGCACGATGGCGCGCTTGTGGCTTTCCGCCGTGGTGTGCAGGCGGTCCAGCGCATCAACGACTGCGGCCACGGCAGAATCGAAGCCGAAGGTCATTGCGGTGGCCTGGATGTCATTGTCGATGGTTTTCGGCACGCCGATGACAGGAATACCCATCTGGAACAATTGCAGGCCAGTGGTGAGGCTGCCATCACCGCCGACGACGATGAGTGCGCCGATTTCCAGGTGGCGCAGCGTGTTTTTGGCCTTCTCCACGATCTCGACTGGCACCTGAGAAACATTGCCCTCGCCAACTTTGGCAACGAAGTGGCCTTTGTTCGTGGTGCCGAGGATCGTGCCACCGAGCTTCATGATGCCGATGGTCTTGTCGGGGTCCAGCATCATGTAGTCACCGGGCGGGAGGAGGCCTTCAAAGCCATCACGAAAACCCACGACCTCCCAGCCGTGCGTGTGTGCCGCGCCGACGACGCCGTGAATGACCGCATTGAGTCCGGGGCAGTCGCCGCCGCTGTTCAGAATTCCGATTCGCATGTGTGTTGATGAATGTGTGAGTGAGAACGCAAGAAGGAGGCCGGAGGACGTTTAGAAGTGGTCGAGCATCTGCTTTTTGTCCGTAATGGGACGTCCTGCGGCCAGCCAGCGGTCATACGCCGCCCACCCCTGGTGCAGCAACGTGCGAGCTTCAGCAAAGGGGCTGGCAGAGCCAAGCACGACGACCACCATGCGATGACGGTAGATGACGCTGCTGTTGTCCGCCTGCACCTGAACGCTGGAGGGTTTTTCAGCGGAGATCACCACGCATCCACCCGACTGTGGAGTGTTGCCCGTTTTCACGCCGTCGATGCGGTCCACGCCAAGAAGCTGGTTGGTGTTGCCGATGGGCACATTGATTGGCTGGCCGCCACGGTAGATGGTGATGCTGCGGGTGCTTTGATTCGTGTAAAAGCGCATGGCAGGCCGAGACACGGCATAGATCGACAGACGACCCATGTCTGCGGCGGTGGAATAGGGCAAAGGACGCGAGTTTTCGAGGCCGTGCGGGTTGGTGAAGCGCGTGCCGCGTGCGCCTTCACGCTTGGCGAGCTGGTTCATCTGCTTCACAAACTCTTCCATCGGATGCCCGCTGCGTCCGAGACGCGCGAGATGATCACGCCCCACGAAATCTCCCAGCGTGATTGCGGCGATGTTGTCACTGCCCATCATGGTGGCGTAGATCAGATCACGCACAGTTGCCTGATCTCCAGGCTGGAGGCCGATGTTGCCTGGAGAGGAGATTTGGAAGGCATAGCTGGGAACCGTGGCCAGCACACCGACGCCCACCTTGGACGCCTCCGCCCAGTCGAGCGTGACCATCGCGGTGGCGATCTTCGCCAGACCGCCGACGGGCCGCTTGGTCTGCGCGTTACCGGCCACATGGACCTTTTTGTTAAAAGCGTCCACCACGAGCACAGAGGACTGCGCCAGCAGCGCCGGAGCCGCCGTGAGAAAGGAAAAGACAAGGCCTGGGATCAACGCGCGACAGCCTGCTCGCGCCATGCTGGGGGAAAACATAGGGGCCGATGATTAGCCTCGTGTTTCCGCATCGCAACCGTGGATTTCCCCACGTTTTCGCCGCTGCCAGCCGTTCGATCAGCCCAGATGCCAGCCATCTCTCGGCACGCGGCTCAGAAAACGGTTCGCCGCCTCATTGTTCGTGATACGCATGGCCTTGGCGTCCCACACGATCTTCCCACCGGCACGATGCGCCACATTGCCGAGGTGATTGGCCTCGGTGAGTGGACCGGCGTAGCTGAAGGGGCTGCCAGTGGGCGTGCCGTTCTTGATGGCGGTCAAAAATTCTGCGTGATGGCCGGGGGAGTCGGCGATGAAGGGCTTCGGGCGCTGGAAGTCTTTGAAATCGGCCTCGGGCAGCAGGACGTGCTTGCTGTAGTCGGAGAGCAGCATGCCTTTGTCGCCGATGAAGAGCACACCGCTGTTCCACTTGCTGATGTAGGGATCGTTCTTCCACGCGTCCGGTTTACTGGCTCCTTGGTGCCAGTGGACCTTGCACGCTGGCATGTCTCCACGCGGCCCGTATTCATACACGGCATGCATGGACGCTGGAGCGATCTCCGGGTGCGGCTCGGGCCCGAAGGCTTCGACGCTGAGAGGTGCATCAAGTTTCAGCGCCCAGAAAGGTAGGTCGTTCCAATGACTGCCGAGGTCGGACATGGTGCCGTTGCCGAAATCCCACCAGCGATACCACTTCGGTCCTGGGAAATAGACGCTGTTGTAAGGGCGCATTGGCGCGGGGCCGATCCACAGGTCCCAATCGAGGAACGGCGGCGGCGTTTCGGCGACAGTGGGCCGTTCGGTGACGAAAACGATGTCGCCATTCTTTTCCGCGTCCTCCTTGCTCTGCAAACCCCAGGCGCGCGACACGCAGACATGCGCCTCGGACACCTTGCCGATGGCTCCGCTTTGAATCAGCTCGACGACGCGGCGGTAGTTCGGCATGCCGTGAATCTGCGTGCCCATCTGCGTGACCACACCCGCATCGGCGGCCGCCTGGGTGATGAGGCGTGCTTCCGCGACGTTGTGGGTGAGCGGCTTTTCGCAATAGACGTGCTTCTTCATCAGCAGCGCTGGCAGCGTGGCATAGGCGTGCGTGTGCTCCGTGGTGCTGACGATGACGGCGTCGATCTCCGAGGCGCTCATGGAATCGTAGAGCTTGCGGAAGTCGCGGAACTTCTTCGCCCCTTTGAATGCCTCCGCTGCGCGGTCAAGGTTCTCGCCGTTCACATCGCAGAGGGCGACGACGTTTTCACGCGGTTCAATCGGCGGCGGGGGCGGCACGGCTTCACCGGCCTTGTTCGGGTCTTTTTTGGCGGCAGTCTTCGGATTGTAAAGCGTGACACCCGTCAGCTCCTTGATGTTTCCCGTGGCACGACCGCCGACGCCGATGAAGACGAGGTTCAGTTTCGCATTCGGCGAGCGTGAGCTGACGATGGCGGGAAATCCGAAGGCCGCAGCCGCCGTGGCGCTGCGGGTGAGGAACTGACGACGGGATGAAACGGGTTGGCTGGCACTCATGGTTGCCATTACAACGCACTTCGCGGCATGAGTTTCATGTTTCAGGTCTAAAGTTTGGCATCGCTGCACACCGACTTGAAACCTGAAACTTTAAACTTGGAACTTACTCCGCCTTCTTCTTGGCCTCGCCTTTGCCCTTTTTCGGCTCGTTGAGCGGCTTATCGGGATCGTATTTCGGATTGCGCTCGGGAATCTGCGCACCGGTGTCTTTGAGCCAAGCGTTAAGTTTGTCCCGCAGTTGCATGGCGCGCACGGCGTCGAAGGAGGCGCGGTTGTCGCTCTCACCGGCGTCGAGCTTGAGATTGTAAAGCTCGACGTGGTTGTCCTCGTGGAACTGGATGAGCTTCCAGTCGCCTTCACGAATGGCGCTGTAAGGCGTGGCGCTGCCGGGATGGTAGTGCGGGTAGTGCCAATAGACCGCCTCACGCGCGAGTGTGTCGGTCTGTCCGAGCAGCGGCAGCAGGGACTCGCCATCAACGACTTGCTCCTTCTTGAGCGGTGTCTGAGTGGCCGCGAGCAGCGTGGGAACGTGGTCGTAAGTGATGACGGGCACATCGCAGGTGCTGCCGGGCTTCACCAAGCCGGGCCAGGCAACGATGAGCGGAATATGCACGCCGCCTTCATACGCGCTGCCTTTGCC
>CAXNGR010000525.1:0-3974 GCA_964201265.1 Verrucomicrobiaceae bacterium | reverse complement strand
GCGTGGATGCCGCGCAGCGCAGAGAGCATCACATTTGATGGCAGACCTTCCAGCAGCGCCGCCGTGTGGTCTTGGAGCGCGTGGAGCAGCCACTCGTCACGCGCATCGGCTAGTTTGGCGGCCAGCGCGGAGAGTTCGGCATCAGGGAGGATAGGAAAGGGACTCGGCATGCGTACGCGGAGTGTAGCGGCGGGTTTCGGCGGCGTGAAGCAGGTTTTTCGTGCTGCACTTGGCAGACGGGCAGATTTACTTCATGATCGGTGTGAATCCTGTCTTCCCATGCATCGCACACTCCTGGTTTTCATCATTCTCGGCACGAACGCTTTGGCCGGAGGCACCGTGCAGGGCACGCTGACGGTGGAGGCGATGAAGCCTGCACCCTCACGCCCCGGCTATGTGGCGCCTGAGACGAAGAAGCCTGTGCAGAAGCCGGAAAACGCGCCGGCCATTGTGTATTTGGAGCGCGATGATGAAAAGTATCCGCGCACCCGCGTCGGCGAGACGGTGAAAATCCGCCAGGAGGGGTATCAATTCCGTCCGCCCATGGTGGCGGTGCAGGCGGGCGCGAAGGTGCTGTTTCCGAACATGGACGACGAGTTTCACAACGTGTTCTCCTACTCGAAGGCGAAGCGCTTTGACCTGGGCCGTTTCCGCAAGGACGAGGGCAGCCCGGAGGTGCTTTTCGACAAACCGGGCGTGGTGAAGATCTACTGCGAGATCCACCAGCACATGCGCTGCTTTGTCGTCGTGCTGGACACGCCCTGGTTCGCCACCACGGACGCAGGCGGCAAGTTCACGCTCAAAAACGTGCCTCCGGGCGAGTACTGGCTGCGGGTGTTTCAGCCGTCGGAAAAACTGCTGCAGGAACGTGTCACAGTGACAGAAGGCAAAACAACGACGGTCAATCTATCCCGCTGATCTTCGCATGACGTTCCGTGCGAAGCTGCTGCAGGCGATCCTGGCCATCGTGGTGATCACCACGGCGGCGAGTCTGTTCATCGCTCAGCGGCAGAATGCGGCGCTGTTTCAAAGTGTGGTGGACGAGTTGTTTGCGGAGCGGATGAAAGCGTTTCAACAAGCACAGGAGCTGCAGATCGAGGCTGCGAAGACCGAGGTCAGACGGCTGGCGAAGTCCGTGCGCCTCTTCGCCGTGCTGGAGGAGGGTGAACCCGAGGAAGTTTATCAAATCGCCAGTGACGAGCTTCGGCTGGGTGACTTCGCGTTTTTCCGACTGCTGGATGCGGAGGGGAAGCTCATTCAACCTGGACCCGATAGCCGCGCGGGTGTGTTTGAAACCAAGGGTTTGGAGGACGAGTGGCTGCCGCGCGGATCGTTGCCTCCAGAAGCCGGAGATGTCGATCTGGGATTTGTGGAGTCAAAAGGTGTCGTTTATCGGCTGCTGGCCTGCCGGATCAGGAACTTTGATCAGACCGTTGGGACTTTGATCTTGGGTCAGTCGATGCCACGAGACACTGCCATTCTACTGGATGGTAAATTCATCGGTGAAGGCGTCCCAACAGCTTTGCGAGGCTACTTGATGACCATGAAAGGCCCTGAAGGAGCTTTCGTCGCTAACGGGGTGAAGTATCGCTTTGCTCGCTACCGATTGAATGCGGGTCACACACGATATTCACCTGCCGATTGGATCTCCGTTTTCTCGATGGCAGAGCTGGCGGCGCAGCAGCGGGTGCTGACGCTGCGCATCGTGCTGATCGGCCTCGCGGCGCTGGTGCTGGCCGCGTTAGTCGCGGTAGTGCTGTCACGGCAGCTTGCGCAGCCGGTGGCGAATCTCGTGAAGGCCGCACAAAGCGTGCGCGAGGGCGACTACGCGGTGAATCTGCCGCAGACACGCACGCTGGAACTGAACCACCTGGGCAGCGCCTTCAACGAAATGGCCGCCGGGCTGGCGCTGCGGGACCGCTACCATTCCGTGCTGCAAAAGGTGACTGATCCGCGTGTGGCGGCGGAGATGGTGGCCGGAAACATCAAGCTTGGCGGCGAGTTGCGGGAGGTGACGGTGATTTTTTGCGACATCCGCGGCTACACGGCGCTAAGCGTGGGACGTGATCCGGTGGAGGTGATCCATCTTTTGAATGATCACATGACCGCGTTGGCCGGCATCGTTCAAAGAAATCTCGGTGTGATCAACCAGTTCGCCGGAGACGCAATCATGGTGCTCTTCGGAGCACCGAAAAGCTATGGCAACGACGCGGAGCATGCCGTGCGCTGCGCGTGGGAAATGATGCAGGAGCGTGAACGGCTGAACCGCGAGGCCAAGGAACCCCTCAAGATTGGCATCGGCGTGGCTACAGGCATCGTGGTGGCCGGCTGCATTGGCGCGGAGAACCGCAGTGACTACACCGTCGTCGGTGAGAAGGTGAACCTAGCCGCGAGACTGTGCAGCACTGCGGCAGCAGGCCAGATCCTCGTGGATGCGGAGACGCAGGCTAAAACGAGTGCGATGGGAGCCTTTGAGACGCTCGAGCCGCTGACGCTGAAAGGCTTTGCGCAGCCCGTGCCGGCGTTTCGTCTGGCAAATGTGAAGTAGGGCGGATGTGTTCGGCGGAATGCGCTTCGCAGCACCAAAAGCATCCGCCGCCGAACTATCCGGCTGGTTTAAGAGCGTTCGATCACCTCACGGGCCTGATAGTTTGGCGATCATGCGTCATGCGTCACGGCAGCTTCTCGCGCCAAACACATCCGCCCTACTTTTTGCTGTTCGATGGCCGGCTCCTCAGGCTATGTTCGAGCCATGAACTTGGTGTCTCGGCTCATGATAAGCGTCTTCATGCTCGGCATGACAGCACCCGCCTCCGCGCAGGAGTTTCTCGATTCGCTGGGCGAGAAGATGCGCTTTGATTCGGAGTCATGGGGCATTCGCGCGGATCTGTCCTTCATGGCAGATGCGACGGTGTTCGCCGCCGAGCAACCGGAGCAGGGGATGCTGTTTGAGGATGATGACGTGTTCTTCGCACCGAGGCTGATCTCGTTTCTGAATGTGCGTTTCGGCGAACGTCTGAGCCTACACGGCCAGATGCGAGTGGATCGTGGTTTTGACCCCGGCTCAGCGCCAGGCGGGCAGGTGCGCCTGGATGAATACTATCTTCAGGTGCGGCTGTGGAAGCAGGATGAGGTGAATCTGCGGATTGGTAAGTTTGCGACCGCGTTTGGTTCGTGGGCAAAACGCAGCCTGAGCTGGGACAATCCACTCATCACCGCGCCGATGGCGTATGAGGACATGCTGCCGATGACGGACATTTCAGCGCCCGGCGGGTTGGCAGGCTTCGCAGCTCGAAGAGACATGGCGGACAGCAAGCCGACCTGGCTGCCTATTCTCTGGGGGCCGTCGTATGCCACGGGTGTGTCGCTCTTTGGCCGGGTGGAGGTGTTTGAGTATGCCTTTGAGGTGAAGAACGCGGGCATTTCATCGCGTTCGCAGGTCTGGGACGGCGTGCAGGATGGTTTTCAGACGAATCCCACTTTCACCGGCCGTGTGGGCCTGCGCCCTGCACCGGAGTGGATGCTGGGCACGTCTTTCAGCCACGGACCCTACATGCAGGACAGCGCCGCGCTGAGCCTGCCAGTGGGAACGAGTGTGAATGACTTCACTCAGACGACCTGGGGCATGGACGCGGGCTATGCGCACGGAAAATGGCAGCTTTGGAGCGAAGTCATCGCCGCTCGCTTCGAGGTGCCGCGCGTGGGGGATGTCGATGTGCTCAGCGGCTTTGTGGAGGCGAAGTACAAGCTCACGCCGCAGCTCTGGACCGCCGTGCGTTGGAATCAGGCGGCATTCAGCGATGTGCCCGGCCTCACGACGGAATGGGATCGTAGCGCCTGGCGCATGGATCTCGCGCTGGGCTATCGTTTGACCGAGCATGTGCAGGTGAAGCTGCAATACAGCTTTGGCGACAAACGCGGCCCGGATCAGGAAGGCAATCACCTCGGCGCGATGCAGGTGACGGTGCGGTTTT
>CAXNGR010000524.1:0-3975 GCA_964201265.1 Verrucomicrobiaceae bacterium | reverse complement strand
ATCTGGACGCAGCGGGATCACATCGAGGAGCGTCTCGCCGAGCTGAACGAGCACGTCGAGAAAGTCATCCAGATGTATCTGCGCAATGAATACGCGACGATCACCGAGTACAACGAGCAGGCGGGCAGCGTGGCGGAGAAGTATCACTTTCTTGTCATCGCCGGCCTGCCTGCCGGATTCAGCGAGACGGGGATGGCGCGGCTCAAAAGCATCGTCATGAGCGGTGCGCGCTGCGGGGTCTTCACGCTCATTCACTGGGATCGCCGTCATAACCTGCCAGACGGCCTCAGCGCCGAGGATTTGCGCAAAGGCAGCCTGTGCCTCGTGCGTGAGAAGGGCGTGGTGAGTTTCAACGGCATCAGCACGATCATGCTCGATCCCGCGCCCTCGGATGCCATCGCCGCCGAGTTGGCGCATCAGATCGGGCAGGCCAGCATCGACTCAAACCGCGTGCAGGTGCCGTTCAGCGTCGTCGCGCCGAAGGAGATGTGGTCGGAAAGCACCACCAACGAGCTGCGCATCGCGGTGGGCCGCACGGGAGCCACGAAACTGCAATACCTCGCCATCGGCAAAGGCACGCGGCAGCACGCGCTGCTCGCGGGCAAGACCGGCTCCGGCAAATCGACGCTGCTGCACATCATCATCACCAATCTCGCGCTCACTTGCAGCCCGGACGAGGTGGAGTTCTACCTCATCGACTTCAAAAAAGGCGTCGAGTTCAAGTGCTACGCCGACGCGAAGCTGCCGCATGCCAAGGTCATCGCCATCGAGAGCGACCGCGAGTTCGCGCTCAGCGTGCTGCAACGCATCGACGAGGAGCTGCGCCGTCGCGGCGAGATGTTCCGCAAGCTCGGTGTGCAGGATCTGGCCGGTTACAAGAAAGCGGGCGGCACCGAGCCAATGCCGCGCAGCCTGCTGCTCATCGACGAGTTTCAGGAGTTCTTCGTCGAGGACGATGCGGTGGCGCAGGGCGCGGCGTTGTTACTGGACCGCATCGTGCGTCAGGGCCGCGCCTTTGGCATTCATGTCTTCCTCGGTTCGCAGACGCTCGGTGGCGCTTATACGCTGGCCCGCACGACCTTGGGGCAGATGGTCATCCGCATCGCGCTTCAGTGCAACGAGGCAGACGCCGCGCTCATCATGGACGACGGCAACACAGCGGCGCGATTGCTCTCTCGGCCCGGTGAAGGCATCTACAACGACGCCGCAGGCGCCATCGAAGGGAACAGTCCCTTCCAAGTCGTGTGGCTTACGGATGAGGAGCGCGACGCGCATCTCGCCAAGGTCGCGCAACTGGCCCAGGAGCGCGGTTTCGGCGCGAAAAAGCCGATTGTCTTCGAGGGCAACATGCCCGCCGATGTGCGCGACAACGCGCTGCTTGCCAACGTGCTCGCCACTCCGGCCACGAAGCCGCCCGCTGATCCGAAATGCTGGCTGGGGCTGCCCAACGCAATCAAAGGCCCCACCGAGGCGCTGTTCCCGCGTCAGAGCGGTCGCCACTTGCTGCTCATCGGTCAAAACGACGAGGCCACCGCCGCGATCATGGGCCTGGGCATCCTCGCGCTCGCGGCGCAGCATCCGCGTGAGCGCCTGCCGAAGTTTTATCTCATCCACGGTGCTCTCGCAGGCACGGCGGAGTGTGAGTTCCTCGAAAACGCCGCCCAAAGCCGCGCCAAGGTCTCGCAAGGCCATGAGGCCACCGAATTCATCGCTGAAATCCATGCCGAGATGAAGCGCCGTGCCGACGAGGGCAGCGCGGGCGATCCGCCGGTCTTCCTGCTCGTGCATGGCCTGCAAAAGTTCCGCAAGCTGCGCTACGAGGAGGATTTCTCCTTCGGCGGCGATGACACGCCGAAGCCCGGCAACCAGCTCAACGAGATCATCGCCGAAGGCCCGCCGCTGGGGATTCACCTCATCACCAGCCTCGACACGCTCAACAACCTCAACCGCAGCCTCAGCCGCAAAGCTGTGAGCGAGTTGGGCATGCGCGTGCTGTTCCAGATGAGCGCCAACGACAGCGCCAGCCTGATCGACTCCCCGAAGGCCAGTGCGCTCGGCCTGCACCGCGCCCTGTTCTATTCCGAGCACGAGTCGCGCCTGGAAACCTTCAGGCCGTTCGCGTTGCCGGAGCCGGGGTGGGTGACAAAAAACACTGCTAGGCTGGCATGAACTATGGCGACCATTACCGAAACCGTCCTTGGGCTGATCCCTGGCGTTGGTTGCTGCTGGGGCTGTTGTTGGCAACTGCTGGCGGTTTGCTGTCTTATGGCGGGTATCACTCAATGCTGTTTGGTGAACGCAGCGAAACGTGGCCGTCAGCGCCAGGAGTCATTGTTCATTCAGAGTTAAGGGAACATGTGCGGGAGCGCTTTTTGAGCCGCGACAAAGTAAGTTATCAAGCCGTCATCGAATACACTTATGAGGTGGAGGGAGAGACATACACAGGCCGCCAAATATCAGCCGGTGGTGGGCATCCCAAGCTGTCAGCCAAGGAACTGGTGGAATGGTTTCCTTTGGGACGGCGTGTGAAGGTTTATTATGACCCGGACTCTGAAGATGCGGTGCTTTTTCCGGGTAGCTTCAACTCGTCCTATTCCATGCTGTTTTGGGGGGCGGTAATCTTCATTGTTGGAATCGTGGTCATTGTCCTTTCCGTTCGGAAAATCATGCGGCCGCCCGCACAGCCGAAGTCATCCCAGGTGGTCGGATTCAGCAAGCCTGTGAGGCTCAATCGCTTCCAGCGGAAATTTTCAGCGCCTCAATGTTTGGGTGGTGCTCGCAGAGCGCGGCGATCTCGTCGGGGGCCATAACCATGAAGGCGGTGGGGGCAGGGGCGCTACCCGAAGGTCACCTGAGCAGGGCGGTGAAACCTGCCTGCTCGAAATGGGCGTCGCCGGTCAGCGCCTCACGCAGGTGACGCTTGCGCATGACGGCCATGCTGATGCAGTCGGTCAGTTGCCAGGCTTTGTCTGAGTGGCGGCGGAAGATTTCCAAACCTGCCTGAAACCAATCGGAAGAAGCGGGAACTAGCTCCCAGGCGGCTTGCTTGCGCACCATGTCAACGATCGCAGTGAACTCACCACGTTCTGCTGGCAAGTGTAGGGCGTCACCCAGCTCCATGAGCACCGCTTCGGTGGTGATGAACCTCCGCTGTGGCACCCGCGAGGCCACAATGGCTCTGGCGTGCATCGCATCGCCGCGATCCAGCAAGGCATGAAAGAAAAATGTGTCGGCAAAGACCGCCCGCATAACTCACTTGATGACGGATTTGCGTCGGTTGGCCTGCTTGCGTGCCAGACGTTGATCTGCCAATTTGAGCATCGCTTTGAGGAAGGGCGGGTCCGAGGGCAGCGCGTCCAGCGGGACGATCTGCACACGCATGCCCTCCGTGAGGCGCACACCGCGCGGCATGGGAATCACACCGCCCGCAACAGCGCTGGTTAAAACTTGGTTTTTCGCAGTCTTCATCGGGAGATGAATAATCAATCCGATGCTGCTTGGCAAGATGCTTGATGAAGAGCGGGGCACGAGCAGCCTCTGAATCCGGAACCCCAATGCTACGACATCTCAAGCTCCAGCGCCTCGACGCCTTCGTAGCGATCGCAGAGCGCGGTGATCTCGTCGGGGGACATGACCATGAAGGCGGTGGAGAGGGCGTCAGACAAGGCGGCGGTGGGGGCGAGGGCGTAGGTGCGGCGGTTTCTGAGCGGAACGGGGGTGAAGAGGCGCGGGTTCATGATGTGCGCGCCTTTGACCGCGAAACCGGAGCCGCTGACGGCGTGGTTCGTGAGAGCGAGTGATTTGGCACCCGCGCCGAGGGTGATGGTCCAGGCGTCTTTGCCGCTGGGAGCACCAATGGCGAGGATGGTGCTGTCGCCGGCATTGAGGACGAAGTTGGTGATCTTCCAGTCCTGCAGCAGATCGGCGGCTTGGTCGAGGGCGTAGCCTTTGCCCATGGCACCGAGGTCGAATATC
>CAXNGR010000523.1:0-3983 GCA_964201265.1 Verrucomicrobiaceae bacterium | reverse complement strand
CTCCAGTCGGTAGCGCTCCTCCGCCTCCAGCGCATCGAGATGAACCGCCGCGAGGTGCCCGCCACGACGCTGCGCCTGCCGCTTCTGCCACGCATTGCCGAGAAAGTGCTTCAAGCAGCCCAGCAGGAACGAGCGAAACCTCCCGCGCTCTCGCCGGGCTTCCGCCATCAGCTCATGCGTCAGCAGATACTCAAAGAAACCCTGCGTCGCATCCTCCGCATCCGCTGCGGCCATGCCCGTGCGCCGCACAAACGCATAAATCGGAAACCAGCTCCGCTGGCAGAGCTCTCCCAGCGCCACGCGGCTGCCCGATTCATCCCCCGCCGCCCGCAATTGCGAAACGAGGCTCCAACGCGTCGTGTGAAAGCTGTGGTCGGTCATGCAAAACGATCCGGTGACATCAAATCGAGCGCCAGCAGCGATTTCTCAGCCGAAAGCAGTTCACAGACAATCTTCCCCGTCGCGGGTGCAAGGCTCAGGCCCATCATCGCGTGGCCAGTCGCCACGGTGAGGTTCTTCCAACGCTGCGTGCGGCCGATGTAGGGCATGCCATCCGGTGAAACGGGTCGCAGCCCGCTCCAGGGCTTCACTTCGGCGAAGTCCTTCTCTTCAAAGGCCGGAAAATACTGCGGAAAGGCCCGCGTGATGCCGCGCACGCGGCGTTGCGTGATCGATTCGTCGATGCCCGCCATCTCCATCGTGCCACCGACACGCAACGCGCCATCCATCGGCGTCACGGCGAGCCGCGCTTCCGTGCAGATGCTGCACAGCTCGGGAAGTTGCTGCGGATTCGCCAGCGTGAGGCTGTAGCCTTTCCCCGCCTGCATCGGAATCTTCAAACCCAAGTCCTTCGCCATCTCCGCCGACCACACGCCGCCACACAGCACGACTTCTTGTCCCTCCACTTGACCCTTTGACGTCTTGACCGCTTTGAGCGCACCGCCATCCACTTCAAACCCACTCACCTCCGTCTCCCATAGCATCTCGACACCGAGTTTCACCAGCTCCGCTTCGACAGCGGCGATGAAGCGTCCGGGTGCAAGATGGCAGTCCTTCGGGAAAAACACGCTGCCGCACACATCCATCGTGACTGCGGGATCGAGCGCGGCGGTGGCTTTGGCATCCAGCACCTCGGCGGGAATGCCGAGCGCGTTCGCTTTCTCCGCCATGTGCACCTCCTCATCGAGCGTCTGCTGTTTTTTGCACAGCATGAGCAAACCGCGCTTCACGAGTCCAAAGTCGAGTCCGATTTCCTCATAGCATTGTCGGCTCAGTAGGCTCAAATCACGCAAAACAGGCGCGGCGGCATCGACACGGCCTTTCGTGGCCGCTTTCCAGAATTCGAGGCCCCACGTCATCAAATCGAGGTTCAGCCTCGGCTTGATGTAGAAGGGCGATTCCGGATTCCACATCCATTTGAGGCCCAGTTTGACCATGCCTGGCGCGGCGAGCGGGATGAAGTGACTCGGCACGATCATGCCCGCATTGCCAAACGAGCAGCCATCGCGCAGACGCGGCTTTTGGTCGATGATCGTCACACGCATGCCGCGCCGGGCGCAGTAAAGCGCCGTGCTGAGGCCGATGACGCCCGCGCCGAGGATGGTGACTGCTTTGTTCATGGAGTCACACAAGTACTCGCGCTTCGGGGAGATCGTCTTGGATGCTTTGGCGGTTGGTACCCGGATTTTTGCCAAGCACAGACTCGACGCCCCGCACGCCCTCGTTAGCATCACCCGATGGACCAAAATTGGACTGATAAAATCGTGATCGTCACCGGCGGTGGCGGTGGAATGGGGCAGGCGGCCGCAAAGCGTTTTGCGGATGCTGGGGCGAAGACGTTTGTGTTTGGACGCACGCTGGAGTCGCTCCAGGAAAGCGCCGCGCTTTCCAAGAATATCATCCCCGTCGTCTGCGACGTGGCAGACAGCGCAAGCGTGGCCGCCGCGATGGCCGAAGTCCTGAAGCACGGCACGCCGCACGCGCTCATCCACACCGCTGGCATCAACACGCCTGACCGCTTCATGGCACATGCCGATCCGTCGAGAATCGCCAGCGAGGAGAGCTGGCGGAAGGTGATGGAGATCAATGTCATCGGCGTGGCGAACATGATTCAGGCCGTGGCGAAACCGATGGCAGCGAATGGAGGCGGGAAGATCGTCGTCGTTTCGTCCACGGCCGGGCATGGCTACGATTCCTTCGCCGGCGTGCCATACACCGCCAGCAAGTGGGCCGTGCATGGCATGCTTTTCACCGCGCGCATGCAGCTCAACGCGCACGGCATCGTCGTTTCCGAATACGCTCCTGGCGAGGCGGATACTCCGCTCGTCAAAAAGCGCCCCGTGCAGCCTTCCGCCATGCACAAGGAAGCCATGATCACCTGCGCCGACTGCGCCGACGCGATGTTCTTCATCGCTAGCCAGCCGCACAGCATGAGCATCGTCCAGCTCCCCGCCTACCAGCCCTTCGGCGGCATGCCCCCGCAAATCACGCTGCCATGGCTGGATGCGTTTGAGATCAAGCCACGCTAGTGGCAGCCGCACGATCCGCAGCCCTTGCTCTTGAAGGCTGCAAGCTTGCGCTCGATCTCCAGCGACGTCGGCGTGATCGCCAAACCGCCCAGTGAGGTGCAACGATGCTCTCGCGGCATCATCGTGGAGACGTGTTTGGCAGCGTCAATGACTTCATCGAGCGGAATGAGCGGATCGAAATTGGCGAGAGCCATGTTCGCGCAGGAAAGCGCGTTGCTGGCAGCCATGACGTTTTTGCCGAGACACGGTGCTTCGACACGGTTCGCGATGGGATCACAAATGAGGCCCAACATGCTCTGAAACGCCATCGAGGCTGCCGCGATGGCTTGATCGCGTGTGCCACCTGCGAGTGTGACAAGCGCCGCCGCTGCCATGGAAGCCGCAGAACCACCTTCAGCCTGACAGCCGCCGACTTCGGCCGCAAAGGTCCAGCGCGTGGCGATGAATACACCGATCAAACCCGCCGCGAGCATCGCTTTGGCGATGTCTTCTTCGCTTTGATTCATCGCCTCCGCCATGGCGATGACGGCTCCAGGAAGTGCCGCACAGGCACCCGCGGTCGGCGCTGCGACGACGACGCCCATACTGCTCTTCACCTCCATCAAGGCCGTGACATAGAGGATGATGCGGTTCAAGGCTCCGCCATCGAGCAAACGCCTCGCGTTCATCATCTCGGCAAAACGTCCGCTCTGATGATGCAGCACGCGATCCTCGTAACTCGTGCCCACAATGCCGCTGGCGATGGATTTTCGAAGGATGCGCACGATGGCGATCATCTTGTCGATGACTTCACGCTCGGTGAAGTTGCCACGAGCCCGCTCGTATTCGATGCCGAGCTGCCAGAGTGGCGTGTTTTTGTCGCCGTCATGCTTCAGCATGACGGCACAGCTCGTGAAGGGAACGCGAATGTCTTTGCGTGATGGAACGGGGAGCACCGGAGAGAGCCGCTTGACTGAAACGGGACGGTATAGGTCTGATGGGATGAATGAGGCCGCTTTGACCTGAATGAGCTGCGTTTCACCGAGGTCGTGTGTGATGCAGACACTCTTGTCTGCCTCTGTGAATGCTGAAATACAGACAGGAGTGTCTACATCACTTTTCGGGAGCCAAATCAGCGTCTCATGAAACCCGCCATCCATGTGCATCTCCACGCCATCGATGCTCAGCACCTCCATCATCCCACCACCGGTCGAGATGGCGATGAGTGAGTGCGTTTCACACGAGTTCTTCAACGTGAGCCGATACGTGTTCGGATGCGGATCACCCACATCGACGGTTTCGATGCGCAGCTTGATCCCAGCCTGCGCCAGTGCCTTCGCCGACTCCGGCAGCCGCTCATCATCGGCCTCCCATCCCAGCAAACCACCAAACAGCCCCATGTCACTGCCCTGGCTCTCGTGCGTCGTTGGCAGAGAACCCGCACGATCAAATTCGACAAGCACCTCGCTGATCTCG
>CAXNGR010000522.1:0-3994 GCA_964201265.1 Verrucomicrobiaceae bacterium | reverse complement strand
TCATCGCCGGTTACGCGCAGCCAGACCTCCCGCACGACCACGCCCGCTCCCTCTCCGAACGCCGCGCCCAGGCCGTGCGCCAGCGCTTGATCGAACTCGAACTCGATCCCTCCAAGATTCAGACCGTCGGCTTTGGCAACGACTTCTCCCCCTCCGGCCCCTCCTCCGGCGTCGTCGTCATCTACCGGCAATAGCACACTCAACTCTAAACCTTGAACTTTTTCATGGTAAAACCCGAACCCATCTCCAACCACGTTTCCGTCTGGGGCGAAGGCCCTATCTGGCACCAAGACCGCCTCCTCTACGTCGATATCGAGACGCATAAGATCATCGCCTTCACGCCCGCCACAGGTGAGGAAAAAATCTGGAACGTCGGCCAGCGTGTCGGTACCGTGGTGCCGCGTGTCCAAGGCGGCCTCGTCTGGGCCGGAGATGACGGCTTTTTCTTCCTCAATGAAGACACCGGCCTAAGCACCCCCATCGCGAATCCTGAGCCGGATCAGGCTGATAATCGCTTCAACGACGGCAAATGCGATCCCACAGGTCGTTTTTGGGCTGGCACCATCAATCTGAAGAAGCAGCCAACCGCCGCGCTCTACTGCCTGCATACCAACCTCCGTGTGGAAAAGAAATTTTCTCCCGTCACCAACTCCAACGGCATCATTTGGAGCCGTGATGGAGGCACGATGTTCTACATCGACACACCCAGCAAAAAAATCCGCGCCTTCGACTTCGACACTGCCACCAGCGCCATCACCCACGAGCGCGTCATCTGGGACACCAGCGCCGACACCTCCGTTCCCGATGGCATGACCATCGACAACCAAGATCGACTGTGGATCGCCTTCTGCCACGGAGCCAAGGTCGTTTGTTTCGACCCCGCCACGAAGACAGTCGAGCAGCAGATCGACTTCCCCTGCATCGAAACCACTGCCTGCGCTTTCGGTGGGCCTGATTTGCAGGATCTTTACATCACCACCGGCCTCAAGCCCGGATTGGAAGAACCTCTCGCAGGACGTCTCTTCGTCTGCCGTCCAGGTGCCACGGGCGTGCCTTCGTCAGCGTTTGCTGGCTGATCTGGCAGCGGGCCATGGAATCGCATCGCCAGAGCCGAATAAGCTCCAACTGCGGACCAAGAACCCGCCTTGCATCCCCACCTCTAACCGCTAAAGGAAAAGGGTGCGCATCATCTCCGGCACCGCAGGCGGGCTAGCCCTTGAAGTCCCGAAAACCGTCACACGGCCCACGCAGGATCGTGTGCGGCAGGCTGTGTTCTCGATGCTCGGTGAACTCGTTCCTGGAGCGCATGTGCTCGATCTGTTCGCTGGGACGGGGGCCATCGCCCTCGAATGCCTGAGCCGTGGAGCCGCGTCTGCCATGATGGTGGATGAAAACAAAGGTGCTTGCGACGTGATCCGCCGCAACATCGCCAAAACCAAGCTTACCGGTGCCACCGTGCGCCATAGCGACGTCTTCCGCCTCCTGCCGCTGCTAAAAAGCGATGGCAAGCAGTTCGACCTCATCTTCGCCGACCCGCCTTACACGCATTGCGATGCGGACACGGATTTCGTCGCGAAACTGCTCGCCGAAGAGGCTCTGCCCGCGCTGCTGCATGCGGAGAGCCACCTCATTCTCGAAAGTCACCACTTCAACCGCGAAACGAAAAGCTGGCCCGGCTGGGAGGTGCTGACCGACCGCAATTACGGTTCCACCCGCATCGTCTGGCTGCGCAAACTCCCGCATGGCATCGAAAGCCCTTAGCCTCACTCTCTACAATCTGGCGCTGCCCCTCGGCTTCGTTTGCATGGTGCCAGGCGCGATTATCAAAATGCGCCGTCGCAATGGTCGCTGGCGCGATCTCGCGCAACGCATCGGTTGTTTTGACAAGGCCACGCAAAAAGCCATCAACGCACTGCCGCAGCGCGAACGCTTCTGGGTGCATGCCGTCAGCGTCGGTGAAGTCGGTGTCGCCAAAAAACTCATCACGCGGCTGCTCAAAACCCATGCCGACCTCGGCATCGTCCTCAGCACCACCACGCCCACCGGCCATGCGCTAGCCGCAGAGCTTGCCGCACAGCATTCTGGCCGGGTCGTCGCCATTTTCAGCCCCGTCGATCTTCCTGGCGTTGGCCGACTCATGCTGGAACGCATCCAGCCGACGCAGCTCGTGCTCGTGGAGGCCGAAGTTTGGCCGAATCTCACCGCCGCAGCCGAACGCCTCGGCATTCCCGTCTCTTTGGTCAACGCACGACTCTCCCCGCGTTCTGAACGCCGCTACCGCAAGTTCCGCCGCCTCGTCGGCCCTATCTTCGGCATGCTGAAACAGATCCTCGTGCAGGAAGAGGACGACATCGCCCGCTGGGAAAGCTTCGGCGTCGAGCGCGACCGCATCCACCTCACCGGCAGCATCAAATACGATCCCGAAGGTGCCAGCGTCCCCGCTGCGAAGATCGACGAGCTGCGTGCTGTGCTCACTCAAACCGGCATCGAGCCGACCCAGCCCATTCTCCTCGCCGCCAGCACCCATGCAGGCGAGGAAATCGAGTTCGCCCGTGTCTTCCAGCGCCTGCGCGAGAAAATCCGCGATCTCGCGTTGCTCATCGTGCCGCGGCATGTCGAGCGCCGCGCTGAGATCGCCACCGCGCTCAAAACCATCGGCCTCTCCCCTGCCCTGCGTAGCATTTCCGGCTCACGCGTCGATTCAAACGCGCCCGTATTCGTCATCGACACCACGGGCGAACTCGCCGCGTGGCAGCACCTCGCCACGCTCGTGGTCGTCGGCAAAAGCTTCCTCGCTGAAGGCGGCCAAAACCCCGCCGAAGCCGCGCTGGCACAGAAGCCTGTTCTCTTCGGTCCGCACATGGAAAACTTCACGCCGCTCGTCGAGTTGCTGCTCAAAAAAGGCGGCGCACAGCAGGTAGCCGACTTTGACGAGCTGACCTCCGCTTGCCTTGCCTTGCTGCAAGACAAGACTAAAGCCGCCCGCATGGCGCAGGCAGGCCACCAAGCGCTGAAAGCACACGAAGGAGCCACGCAACGCAGCGCCGCACGTCTTCTGAAAAATCTCCCCGAGTGAGAAGTCAGAGGTAAAAGGTTAGAAGTGTCGCCTGCAACAGCACCACATCTGACATCTAACTTCTAACGTCTTACTTGTTCCTTCATGAGTTTTCCAACAGGCTACTGAGAGCGGCAAACATTCCTGCCTAGCGGCGTAGTAAGCACACGCCATGAACTTTCTCAGCCGCCGCTCCTTCCTCGCCACCAGCCTCAGCGCCCTCGCCTCACGCGGTTTCGCGCAGACCGAGGCCGCCGCCGAGCCGGTGATCGACATCCATCAGCACATGAACTACCACCTGCGCACGGATGCGCATCTGGTGCTGCATCAAAAGGCGATGGGCGTGACGAAATCCATCATTCTGCCCGGCGGCACGATGGTCAACCGGCCCTCAACACATGAAGGCCGCTCCAACGGCCTCGCCGCCAAATGTCTCGGGACCGCCTGGGCGCGTGACTTTGCCCAAGCACGGCCTGAGTCCTATCTTTGGGCCTGCAATGAGGTGACGGACCTCGGCTCCGCCCCGGCTGAAATCGAGATGTGGCTTAAGCAGGGCGCGTGCATGATCGCCGAGCAAAAGTTCAAGGTGGAGTGTGACTCGCCCGAGAGCCAGAAGCTCTACGAACTGGCCGCCGCCTACAACGTGCCCATCCTCCTGCACTTCCAGCATCAAACCTACAACCTCGGCTACGACCGTTTCCACACGATGCTGTCCAAGTTTCCCAAGACCGTCTTCATCGGCCATGCGCAGGCATTTTGGGGAAACATCGACAAAAACCACGACCCGAAGGTCAACTACCCGAAGGGCAAGATCACCCCCGGCGGCCTGACGGACCGTTACCTCGCGGATTACCCGAACATGTTTGCCGACATGTCCGCAGGCAGCGGCCTGCTGGCGCTCACGCGTGACGAGGAGCACACCACCGCCTTCTTCGACCG
>CAXNGR010000521.1:0-3999 GCA_964201265.1 Verrucomicrobiaceae bacterium | reverse complement strand
TCGGACGATAAAACCCAAAGTCCACCGTCAGATCCACCTCAGCATCCCGGCCATCATCCATGTTCCCGCCCAGACCCGGCTCATTCACGGCTGCGGAACCCTGCACCACAGCCACCACGCGGGAGGAAACACCCGTATCAGCCGCATCCTCCGCATCCGTGCCATCCTCGCCCTGGTCATCATCAGCACCCGCTCTGCCATCCACGCCAGGCAAAGATTTCAGCCCCTTGAGAGCGCCATCTGAGTTAAACTCCGAAGCTGGGACATGCAGAAAATACGGCCAAGCTGAGACCAAGTTCTCAAACAGGAAAAAGCCGTTCTCGTCCGTTTCGACCTGCCGCATAGGACTGGCTTCAGAAGGAGACTGCCCCTCCTGAAATAGCTGCACTGCGACTCCAGCGCGGCCCTCACCCGCGTCCGCCATCCCATTGCCGTTGGCATCCACGAAAACCAAATTTCCAATCGCCACCTCCCCGAGCGCCGACGCGGCGGCACAGCACCACAGAGCCAGCAAGGCTGCTCGAACGAAGCCTTTGGATTGAAGTTTTAGCAAAGGGGGCGGAAGGTCCATTTTATGGAAATTATTACTTGTTTCGATTTTTTCAATCCACTTTTTAATATTTAAGAGGTTTGAAGCACTTCCAGGCTGCCTCATCGGGTTCCCATTCGGCTTACCGGTCAGTGCGCGACTGCATCCACTCCACGCTCAGACTTCGAGGGGGGAATAGAGAATAGCCCCGAAAGTACGCGGTTTGCGCCTGCACCGTGCCATTCGCCCAAAACAGGCCTAGCAGAGCGCCGCACAGCGAAACGACGAAGCGTGTTGTGGGGAAACAGCACGCCGGAAGATCGGTTCGTGATGTGTCTTCCCTCACGCGAGGCATTTCAGGGCATAACCGAGCGTGTCAGTCGGCGGGAACGGCGGATGAAGTGAGCCGCTGCGGCCGCGAAAAGCAGGAAAGCAGACCCTGGCTCTGGCACCACGGCGGTTTGCAGGCTGAAGCTCGGCGGCGTCACCGAATACTCACCGGGTCCCTGCACGTCGTTCACCCCGCCAATGATCGCCTCGTCTGCATCCGCCAGTTGATAGTCAGCGTCAGGCGTGGGTGCGTTCGGATCAGGAAACAGCCACGAACTATTCAGGTTCCCCACCGGATTGGAGTCCGTCACCAGCGCCCACTCGCTGGTGGGCACGATGTCTTTGGAATTGAACGCCCAAAGGTAAACCTTTTCCCCCGGAGCGAAGACATCCAGAGGATTAGCGTCCGGCGAGTCGGAGCCATTGGCGAGATTGTGATTCACTGTACCGGCAAAGAACCCAAACTCCGTGTTCCAGCCTTCAGGATCACCATCCAATGGATTCGCAGGCGTCGGATCAAACGCGCGGTCAAACACCTTCCAATTCGCCACCCATTGGTCCACGTTTGCATAGGTCGGCACAAACGCGCCAAAAGAACCAATCTCAAAGGAGTAGCTCCCGTCCAGCGGCTGTCCGTGGCTATCCACCAGCAGCGGAGGACCTGCCGGAAACGGACTGCCCCAGAAGATCGTGCCCGCACCAGCGGTGCCGCACATCCAAGCCAGCGCCAAACTCAAGGCGAGGAGCGGGTTGAGAGTAGAGTTTGTTTTCATGAGGCAGGTATTTTGAAGAGAAAATCGCGTCTTTGACCCATCAGGACGGCCCCAGCCGATACCTTCAAGGTCACATCAATGCTTAAATAATATATATCTATCATAATTATAATAACAAGCAGACTCCAAAACAAGCTGGTTTTGCGAAATATTAGTCGCCTCCTAATTATCCACCTCCCCTCACCTCTCACCCGCTCTTGCCGCCAATTCGTCATTCCTCATTCGGAATTCGTCATTTCAACCGCCCTTCCCACCCCAGCATCGCCCGCTTCCGCTCCCAACCCCACCGATACTGCCCCAGCACCCCGGTTTCCCGGATCACCCGATGACAGGGGATCAAAAACGCCAGCGGATTGCTCCCCACCGCCGTTCCCACCGCCCGCGCCGCGCTCGGCTGCCCAATCGCCGCCGCCAGATGCCCGTAACTAACCACCGCCCCCGGCGGCACCTTCAGCAGCGCACGCCAGACCCGGAGCTGAAACGGCGTCCCCCGCACCAGTGCCTTCAAATCCGCCCGCTGGCCTGTTTGAAACACCTGCGCGGCCATTTCCCGTGCCACCGCATCATCCCAGCGCACTTTCGCCCTCGGCCAGGCCCGCTCGATCTCCCCGCGCTCCTCATTTTCGACAAAACCCAGGTGGCACACCCCGCGTGGCTCATTCCCGAGGCAGCAGAGCCCAAACGGCGTCTCCGCAAAGCCCGCGTCAATCACCCACCCTTCCCCGCCCGCCTTGATCTCCCCCGGCGTCGCCGCCTCCAGCGTCACGCACAAGTCGTGAAGCCGTCCCAGCGATGACAAACCCGCGTCAAACGCCGCATCCAGCACACTCGCACCTTGCCGCAGCCGCTCCCGGGCTCGTTCCGCCGTCAGGCATTGCAGGAAATCCTTCGGCGTCACCCCCGCCCAGCGTGAAAACAAACGGTGAAAATGTCCCTCGCTCAGCCCCGCCACCTGCGCCAGCACCTCCAACCCCGGCTGCTCCAGGTGATGCGCGTCCAGATAGCGGATCACCTCCGCCACACGTTCATAATCATTCATGCGCCGAATGTGACGAGACCCGAAGCCCAGGCCACCCGGTTCTTGCGGTGATCACACCGTCTCAAAGAACAGCGTGAACTCATGCCGGTTGTACGTCAGGTGCGTTTGCGCAAACAGCTTCAGCCCCGCCGCCTTGGACATCGATACGATCAACCGGAACAGCTCGCACGGCTCCGCCACATTCTCAATGCGTGGTACTTTGAGCGTGAAGACCACCAGTCCACTCTGTTTCAACGAACGTGAGAGGCGGGTCACCTGCTCGATGGACTCCTCCGGCGGCCCGTTCATGTCGCAGAGCAGCGCGTCATACGTCGTTCCGCCTCGTGGTTGAAACGCGGCCACATCTTCGAGCACAAACTTCAATCCCGGTCGGCCATCCAGCCGCTTGTCCAGCGGCGCACGATCAATCGCCGTCACACGCTGACCGCGTGCGAGCAGTTCCGAGGTCATCCCGCCCGGACAGGCCCCCAGTTCGAGCCAATGACTGCCTTCCTTCAGCGGTGGGCGATACAGCAGCAGATAATGCAGCGCTTCGGCGATCTTCGCGCCCGCACGACTGATCGTGTCCGGCGCATCTTGGTCGATGTACTTGCTGCCGCCCGCATACAGACCGTTCGAGGCACGCGGACTCTGCATCCCGCAAAACAAACCTTCCTTCCCCACGAGGCAAAACAGCGTCTCCGCCGTCGCATCCTGCTCCTCCACGGTGTTTGCAGCCAGTTTCGGGAACAATTGCAGCACGCGACCACGCAAATTCGACGCCAGGCCCTTGTAATACTTGTCAGGCGACGTCGGCTGCAGCGTGCCGATGAAAATCCCCTGCGGTTTCCTCTCGCCGAACTTCTTGATGAGCGTCTGCGCCGCCTTCTCGATGAAGCCGTCCATCTTCTGCGCATTGCACGGCCACGTGTGGTCCATCGGCAGGTTCCATCGCGCAAACTTAGCCGCCTCCGACTGATGAATCGCCGCCGACGTCGCCGTCTTGATCAAATAATAGTCCTGCCCCAGCCGCGTGCTCGAAACCGCTCCAAACCGCTGCAACACCTCCGGCGCGATCCCTTCAAAAATCTCCGGGATGCGCACCAGCCAGGGCTTCAGATGAGTGGCTTCGTTCTTGGCAGCGTTCGTCATGTGTCCATGCACTCGCCTCGACGCGCGATCAGTGCAAGCAGGTGCCATTAATCCTTGGCGAATCCCATTCCCTTTCTACCCTCCGCGCCCCGCATGTCCGTCAAGCTCCGCCTCAACACCGCCACCGTCACCAACGTCGTCCTCGCCAAGGTCGGCAATCCTCAGCGCGAAGAGCCGCTGCAAACCTCCCGCGAGGT
>CAXNGR010000520.1:0-4023 GCA_964201265.1 Verrucomicrobiaceae bacterium | reverse complement strand
GCGCCTTCTTCTTCGTCCCGTCCTTGAGCACAAATGGGAGCACAAAGCTGGAGCGGCCGGGATGATCCAGGGTAATCAGGTCCTCCGGATAGCGCCGGCAGATCTCCAAGAAGCGGGCGTAGTTGATGTTCCGCTGGCGGATGAAACCGTCCAGCTTTGGCAGCTGGGACAGGCCCAGCACGGCATTGAACTCCGTGTTGCGGAAGTTGAAGCCGTCGGTCAGAAACAGGAACTGGAAATCAATGTCCGCATGCTGCTGGCGGATGGGCTCCTGATACTGCGCAGGCAGTTCGCGGGCCAGGCCATGGCTGCGCTTGAGCACGTTGAGTTTGTAAAACTCCTCGTCGTTGGTGCAGATCATGCCGCCTTCCACAGTGGTCATGTGGTGGCCCCAGTAGAAGCTGAAGCTGCTGCCTAGGCCGAAGTTTCCCACCTTTACGCCGTTGATGGTCCCCCCCTGGGTTTCGCAGGTGTCTTCCAGCAGCACGATGTCACGGTTGCCGATGATTTTCTTCACGCGTGCCACATCGGCCGGGAATCCCAGGATGTGAACGAGGAAGATGGCCCGCGTCTTGTCCGTGATCTTCGCGGCGAGCTGGTCGTAGTCCATCGCGAAGTCCTGTAGGTTCGCGTCCACAAAGACCGGAGTCAACCCGGCCTGCATCACCGGTGTGACAGTAGTGGGCCAAGTGAGAGCTGGAACGATCACCTCATCGCCCGGTTGCCAGCCGTAGCGCTCGGCGGCGGCGTAAATCATGAGCAGGTTCGCGGAACTGCCAGAATTCACATAGACGCTGTGCTTGCAGCCCATCCATTCGGAGTAGGCGGTCTCAAACTCCCGCACTTTGGTGAACTGGGTGAAACGCTTTGTCTCGCGGATGAAGGTGACGAGCAGGTCGAGGTCGTCGTTGCCGATAATGTTTTCTTGAAGAGGCCAGAACATAGGTTGGTGGGCATCTCCCCAGTAATCCGGCAGCCGGGCGCGTCAACCGTGGCGTTTCAAGTAATCCTCATACGATTTGGCGATGCCAGACCTGAGGCTGGTGGCTGGACGCCATCCCAGAGTGCGCATGCGGCTGGAGTCGATCAGCTTACGCATGACACCGTCGGGCTTGTTGGCGTCGAACTCCAGCTTGCCAGTGTATCCCAGGACGTCGCAAACGGTTTCGATGAGCTCCCGAATGCTGTGATCCTCTCCAAGGCCTACGTTGATAGGCTCGGGGCTATCGTAATGCTGCATGAGCGAGACCGAAGCATCGGCGAGGTCGTCAACATACAGCAGCTCGCGTCGCGGGGTGCCGGTGCCCCAGAACATTACGGACTCCAGTTGCTCTTTCTTGGCCTTGTGGACCTTGGAGATGAGCGCGGCCATCACATGGCTGTGCTCCGGGTGGTAGTTGTCGTTTTCGCCATAAAGATTGCACGGCACCACGCTGAAAAACTGAGCACCGTGCTGGTCATGGTAGGCACGGCACATCTCGATGCCTGCCAGCTTGGCTACGGCGTACGGTGAATTGCTCGGCTCCAAATAGCCGCTCCATAGGTGCCCCTCGTTCATCGGCTGAGCGCACTCACGCGGGTAGATGCAGGAACTGGCCATGAAGAGCAGCTTCTTGACTCCATTTTGCCAGGCGGCATGAATGAGGTTGGTTTGAATCTGCATGTTCGTGGTGATGAAGTCGGCGCGGTAGGTCTTGTTGGCCATCAGCCCGCCAACTTTGGCTGCAGCGATGAAGACGTGGTCCGGCTTCTTCTGCTCGTAAAAGCGCTCCACATCCGCCTGGCGTGTAAGGTCCAGCTCTGCTTTGGAGCGGAGGATCAGGTTGGAAAAGCCGGAGCGCTGTAGCGAGCGGACCAGAGCGGAGCCGACCATACCCTTGTGTCCGGCCACGAAGATGCGGGAGTCGTGATTCATAAATAGAGATGACGTTGGAAGTCGATGGTGCGCCGCAGGCCTTCTGAGAGTGGCAGATACTCCGTCTTTCCGAACTCGGCTTCGGCGCGGCTAAGGTCCACCTGCACATGTTGAGGGGCACCTGCGACGGAGGATGTGGTCTCCGGCAACTCCAGTGGCACACCGCAGATACGGGCGATCTCAGCACCCAGTTCCTGAATGGTTAGCGTGGAACGACCTCCCACATTGTAAACAGCCTGCTGGCCGCATCTGATAATGTTCAGCGTGGTCTCCACGACATCCGTCACATAGCCCCAGGTGCGCACCGCCAAGCCGGCATCCTGCATGACGATCTTGCCCTCCTTCAACGCCTTTTCGATGAACATGTTGATCACGCGACGATCTTGTGAGCGCGTGCCTGGGCCATAGGTGTGAGCCAAGCGAATGGCCATGGCTCGGATGCCCAGTGTACGTGCATTGTGGCAGAATGCCTCGCCACAGCGCTTACCCTCAATGTAGCTGGAGCGCGGATGTTCCGGTGACGTGGTTCCGATGTCGCTTTCTTTGAGCAGCGGACGTTCAATCCCTTGATAGACTTCGGTAGAGCTGAAGAACAAAAAAACTCCTCCCGGCTTCAGCTTTTTCAGCAGTGCGCCTGTGGCACCGGTGTTGAGCATGAGCGCATGCAGCGGAGCCTCCATGAACTTTCCTGGCTGGCCGTAACCGGCGGCGTGGATGATGATGTCCGCCTGCGGGAGCTGCGACCAGCTTTGAGGCTCCGCCAGATCGGAACGCAGCAGGTGCAGATGTCCCTGCTCATGCCAATGGGTGAAAATCTCTGATGGAGGGGAGAAGCCGTGGGCGGTAATCTCCATCTTTATTCCTCGTGTGCGCAGGCTGCGCAGGGCGGCGATCAGACCCGTGCCGATCAAGCCTGAGGCACCGGTGATCAGTACGCTTTTGCCCTCGAAGAAAGAAGAATCAATGCCCTCGGCGGCTAGATCACCATCGGCTTCGAGGATGTGACATGCTTGAGACTGCATCGTTAACGGCGGTTAAAACGGACCGCGGAACTCGGCAATCTCCTTTTCTTCCTTGTAATCCGGCGTCCAGTCGGACTTGCCGTCATTGCACATGGCATAGGCAGTGAGGGCGATGCTGGCCGGATCGGGATAGAACGCGTCTTCCAGCACCTTGGTCGGTGGACATCTAGCCGGGGCAAAGCCCATGCGGCGCACTTGAATTTGCTCTCCCGGATTCAGGCGCTCAAGCACACCGGTGATGATTTCGGCGGCGGCACCACAGTTAAGCCAAGCGGTGTCCACCACTAGCAGACGCTTCGTGCGGCGCACGGACTCCAATACTGCGTCATAGTCGAAGGGCACCAGCGAGATGGGATCGATGACCTCGGCCCTGATGCCGGTCTGGTCCAGCAGGTGCTTGGCACGCAGACAATCTGCAGCCATGTACGAGATGCCCACCATGGTGATGTCGCTACCCGGTGCTAAAATGCGCGCTTGGCCGAACGGTGTCGTGTAGCTTTCCTCTGGCACATGGCCGTGAAAAAGGTGCAGCAAGCGATGCTCGACGAACATCACGGGATTGTTGTCGCGGATGGCTTCAATGAGGCAGCCTTTGGCATCGTGCGGCGTGCTGGGTGCGACCACTTTGAGGCCAGGGATGTGCATGAAGAGGCTGTGTAGGCCCTGTGAGTGCTGCGCTCCCTGTCCCCAACTTTTTCCAATGATGGAGCGCACCACCAGCGGCACCTGCAGGCTGCCGCCATACATGTAGCTGGTCTTGGCGGCGATGTTGAAAAGCTGGTTCACTGTTAGGAGCAGAAAGTCCATGCGGATATGCACATGGATGGGCCGCAAACCCGCCATGGCAGCGCCGATAGCCACGCCGGTCATGGCGTCTTCGGACAAAGGCGTGTCGAAAAGGCGGTCGGGGCCGAACTTTTCTAACAGCCCTTTGGTGGTGCCGTAGATTCCTTTAAAGTCGTCCACGCCAAGGCCGAACGTGATGACGGAATCGTCACGCTCCATCTCCTGGTGCGTGGCCTCGCGGATAGCCTCCGCGTAACTAATGATGCGCTCTGCCATGGGGAATCAGTTTCTATAGACGTC
>CAXNGR010000519.1:0-4026 GCA_964201265.1 Verrucomicrobiaceae bacterium | reverse complement strand
CTCGCATTCAGCCTGTATCAGTCTTTTCAAGAGAAGCAGGAAATGCGCAGACTCTTCGGGACTGACAAAATTCAAGATGAGAGTCTGCTGCCCCCAAACAGCCCTGCATCTGCTTCTGGAGCCGCGATGATCACGCCCGAGGAAACTCTACCGCCAGTCAACGCAGGAAATCTCGTTTTTCGCCCCACGGGCAGTGAAAAGCACAAGACCGCCACCACTCAGGCTGGCACGGACGAAACATCGGCGGACCTTGCGCGGCTGGTCGCAGCAGATGAGGTGCTGCGCCAGTTTTTGCAGGCTCCGAACTGGAAACAACGTGCGCTGCTGGTGCGGGACCAAATGCGCGTGGCCCCTCTGATGAGCATTTATTACGGGAAGAACGCGGACGGACCGGTGTTGTTCGACTCTATTGTTGAGGCGGAGGAAATTTCCCCTCAGTTCTCCGAGCATGTCGTCGTTTTTGAGGGCGGTGGCCGACGACTGGCCACGGTGGAGCACACCGCGTCTGGTCCCAGGGTGGACTGGGAGTCTTTCGTGGGCGCGGGTGAGATGGCGTGGTCAGACTTCTTGGAGGCAAGACCCGCAGCGCCGCGATTGTTTCGTGTGCTGGTGTCTCCTGCCGGTCATTTTGAAAATCAGTTCGGAGATCCCGCCACTTTGCAATGCCTGAGCCTGCGTTGCATTGCCGAACCGGGTGCTAAAGTGGTGTATGGCTATGTGGCTCGTGACAGTGCGTTGGCCAAGGAGTTGAATTACTGGCTGGAGCAGAGCAGCGAAGCGACGATGCCGATGATTCTGAAATTAAAATTCCCCCCGGACGCGCCGGTTGACTTCCAGGTTTGGATTCACCAGATGGTCAACGCGGGCTGGGTCTCCAAATGAATCAATTGCGATGGCTGAATGACACGATTTGAGAAATTTTTCGCAAGATCTGCAAGAACGCCAGCCTCCCCTCGTAACTCCTCGCGATTCCAGCAACAATACCCCCCGTTCAAATATGAAAATGCATCCTAACTGCCAGGGCAGCCACCTTGATCTTCGTTCCGGTGTCAGCCGTCGTGACTTCCTCTACGTCGGCATGCTCGGCGGACTCGGTGGTCTCACCTTGCCTGACATGCTTCGCCTCCAGGCCGCTCCAGTGATGCCTGAAGTGGAGTCCTTCAAAGCGCTCGCTGATTCGGTCATCCACATCTACCTGCCAGGCGGCATGGCCCAGCATGAATCGTGGGATCCGAAGCCCTTCGCCTCGCCAGACTACCGTGGCCCCTTCACTCCGATCAAGACCTCCCTTCCCGGTGAATACGTGGGTGAGAAATTCACGAACATCGCCAAGATCATGAACAAGCTCACCGTCATCCGTTCGATGACCCACGGTGAGGCCGCCCATGAGCGTGGCACGCACAACATGTTCACCGGTTACCGCCCCAGCCCGGCGATCAAGTTTCCCAGCTTTGGCTCCATCATCTCGCATGAGCAGGGCAGCCGAAACAATCTCCCTCCCTACGTCGTGGTACCAAACATGGTCGCTCCTGAGCAGGGAACAGGCTACATGAGCAGCGCTTATGGCCCCTTCGCCCTCGGCAGTGATCCTGCGGACAAAGGCTTCACCGTGCGTGACCTTCTCACCCCGAAGGATGTCGATGAAAAGCGCTTTGACCGCCGCCGCAACCTGCTAGGCACCGTGGACGAGCATTTCAAGGCCGCCGAAAAATCCGACGCCATCAGCGCGATGGACAGCTTCTACCAGTCCGCCTACGGCTTGATCAGCAGCCAGAAGGCGCGTGAGGCATTCGATCTCACCAAGGAAACCGACAAGCTGCGTGACGAGTACGGTCGCAACACCGCTGGTCAGCGTTTCCTCCTCGCTCGCCGCCTCGTCGAGGCTGGTGTGCGGATGGTTTCCGTCAACTACGGCAGCTGGGACCACCACTCCAACATCAAGGGGGCCTTCGATGGACAGGCTCCGAACTTCGACCAGGCTTTCGCCCGCCTCATCACCGATCTCTCGGATCGCGGCATGCTCAAGCGCACGCTCGTGATGGTCAGCTCCGAATTCGGTCGCACTCCGAAGATCAACGGCACCAATGGTCGTGACCACTGGCCGCGCGTGTTCTCCGTGGCGATGGCTGGCGGCGGCATGAAAGAAGGTTACATCCACGGTGCTTCTGATGCCCTCGGCGGCGAGCCTGATCGCGACGCGGTCGGCCCGGAAGACATGGCCAAGACCATGTATCGCCTCCTCGGCATCAATTCCGAGAAGCGCATCATGTCCGACGGCGCTCGTCCGATCGACATCGTCAACGGTGGCCGCATCCTCACGGAAGCCCTCGCTTAATTCGACGTTGCAACACTTCAAACGACGAACCCGGACAGCAATGTCCGGGTTCGTTGTTTTTAGAGGCTCAGATGGCCGAGCGCCAGGAGGCCATAGTAGGTGTACTCGCAGTCCAGCGTGTCGTCGGTCCAGTTGCCGTGAAATCCACCGGCTGCATTCCAAAGTGAATCAACAAAATCGAGGCAAGGCTCCTTGAGGCGTGAAAAATCAGCCTGGACCGCGTCCAGCGCATGCAAGGCCACAGCGGTGGAGAGCAGATCGGGCAGGGGAGCGGCAGGCAGTGCGAGGAAACCGCCCTGCGGCAGGCATTGGCGCATCAGCCAGGCCACCGCTTCGGGCGGAGGCGGCATGTCCATGTGTCGATGCAAGGCCACCATGGCCGCCGTGGCCGTGGTGGAGCCGACGGGGATGCCCGGCTCGTTCGACCACGCGCCATCAGGAGTTCTGAGGCCACCCATGCATTCCGCCAGCCGCCAAGGCTCCGGTGGCAGTCCGCCAAGGTCTTGATAAGCGCCCCAGGCCAGCAGGCAGCCATAGGCACTGCCTTTTTTCCGGTTGGGAGCTTGATGATAGCCGCCGTCAGCGCAGCGAAACGCTTCCACTCGTGCCGCCAGCGTCTCGCGCGATGCCATCGGGAGATTGTTCATGCCCGCGTTCGCCCAGCAGCGTGCGAGGCAGCACAGATGCACGAAATCGAGACCCGCCCCGTCATTAAAACCATCCAGCCACGGTCTCACGTCTGGGATTTTCGCCGCATCCAAAGACAGCGCCTGCAAGCCCTCCAGGCCGAACACGGTGTAGTATAGATCAAGCTTGTCATTGCGGTCCAAGAAACCGCCCTCTGGCGCGATGCGAGACCGATAAAACGCCTCCACCAACTCCGCCGATTCCCCGAGCAGTTTGGGAGCCAGGCGCGCGACTTGCAGCATCTCGAGACGAAAAGACATGAGGTGCGACTAAACCGCGCATCTGGGCATCGCCAGAAGAAACTCATTTTCCCGCTTGAGATATTCCTGCCTTGGTCAAAACTCGCCATCCGGTCATCCCGACCCCATGTGCTCACGTGGCGGAATTGGTAGACGCGCTAGATTCAGGTTCTAGTGAGTAACATCGTGCTGGTTCGAGTCCAGTCGTGAGCACCATCCCCTTGGCAATTCGCCTCGGGGGGCCGGTTTTTGTTCATCATGCAAGACGCTGGATTCGTGAGGCAGGCATTTGCGGGAATCGCATCGCGTTATGTGTTGGCGAACCATGTTTTAAGCCTCGGCATCGACTGCCTCTGGCGCCGCACCACGGCGAAACGCATCGCCACGCTCAATCCGCAGCGCATTCTCGATCTCGCCACCGGCAGTGGTGATCTAGCGCAGGCCGTGCAGTCGGCTTGTCCTAAAGCGAAGGTGCTTGGCGCGGACTTTTCTGTGCCGATGATGCGTGAGGCGCAGGCCCGCCGGTTTCAAACACTCATCGCTGCGGATGGGCTGAGCCTGCCTTTTCAAGACGGAGTATTCGATGTTCTCACCGTTGCCTTTGGCCTGCGCAACATGGCCTCCTGGCCTGCCGCTCTTCAGGAAATGAGCCGTGTATTGCGCCCAGGAGGTCGCCTGTTCGTGCTCGACTTCTCCATCCCGCGCTTTCCAGGTATCCGTCAGCTTTACCTCTTCTACTTGAAGCAGATCATGCCCCGCATCGCT
>CAXNGR010000518.1:0-4039 GCA_964201265.1 Verrucomicrobiaceae bacterium | reverse complement strand
GTCTCCAGCGCCGTCGTGCGCGCAGGCAAGGTGTACACCGGCTGCAAAGACGGCCAATTCTTCTGCCTCGACCTCGCCACCGGCAAAGAACTCTGGAAAGCCGAGGCCAAGGGAGCGTTCGACGGTGCCGCCGCCTTCGCGGGCGATCTCGTCGTCGCCGGCTGCCAAGACGGCTTTATTTATGCCTGGAACGCCGACACCGGTAAAGAAGCGTGGAAGTTTGAGACCCAGGCCGAAATCCACGCCGCCGCCAACGTCTGGACCGATCCCGAAACCAAGGCGCAGAAAATCATCATCGGCAGCTACGACTACAACGTGTACTGCCTCGACGCCAAAACCGGCAAAAAAGACTGGGCAGCCGAAACCGGCTACTACATCAACGGCGGCTCCGCCATCGGCGACGGCAAGGTCGTCTTCGGTGGCTGCGACAGCGTCCTGCACGTCCACGACGTGAAGACCGGCAAAGAAGAAAAGCAGATCGAAGTCGGTGCCTACATCGGCAACAACGTCGCCATTGCCGACGGCGTCATCTACGTCAGCCATTATGGCAACCGCGTCGGCGCTTACAGCATCAGCGACGGCATGCAGGTCTGGGAATACGGCGAGCGCGAGTTCGAATACTACGCCGCCCCCGCCATCTGGGAAAAAGCCGTCTATGTCGGCGGCAGAGATAAGCGCTTCCACGCCATCGACCGCGTCACCGGCAAGCAGCTCTGGGAATTCCGCGCCCGCGACCGCATCGACAGCAGCGCCGTCATCTGCTCCGGCAAGACCGCCCTCTTCGGCAGCGACGACGGCTACGTGTACGCCCTCGACCTCTCCACCGGCAAAGAAGTCTGGCACAACGAACTCGGTGCGCCCGTCAAGACTTCCCCCGCCATTGCCGGTGATTACATCATCGTCGGTGCGGATGATGGCGTGCTTTATGTGTTTAAAAATGGGAAGTGAGAAGCCACAAGATTTTGGTGGACGATGTGAACAACTCGTCCCTTTCAATGCTCAAATTGTGAATACTTTCATCGGCGATGAAAACAAAACCTCGCCATTGGACACCTGAGCAGCACCGGCGCTACATCGAGACGCTGGGCCCCCATTTACCAGCGATTCTTAAATCCCTCGGCTTTCTTGTGCTGGCTATAGGAGCCGCCATCAGCCTCATTGCCAATAACGCAGAAGCCGCTTCTTGGGCTACCAAACTCCTGACATGGCTAAAATAGCTTCCGCCTTGATGGAGACACCGCGTATCAAAAGGGTTTACTCAAATGGAGCGGCGTGATAAACAAAAGGAAATGTTTTCTATTGGACGTCTTTCCATTGCCCTCTGCGCCAGCATGCTGCTGAGCAGTTGCGGCCTCATCAACACGGCGTTGCGTCTCGCCCCTTACCTGCTGCTGGCGGAAGAGGATGGCAAAAGCAGCCCGCATCAAAGAGGGCGTCTGATCGAAAATCGCGGTGATTTTCACCCACCTGCCACTCTCAACCAAGCACCGGGCCAGCAGATGGCCGCCCGCTGAGAATCTTGTTGTTTACACAAACACAGCCTCATGATAGACACTTTTTTGATGAAATTTGCCCGCACCGTCGCCCTCGTCTTGGTTGCAACCAGCCTCAGCAGTTGCAGCACCTTTCTGAGCTTGATCAGCAGTCCCCCTGTGATGATGCTGGATCAGGCCGCCAGCTCAATGCTTGGGTTGCTGTCTGAAAATGAGCTGCCAGCCGGTGGCAAACCACAATCCATTCAGGAGCGCGCCCGTCAGGTGCAAGCTGAGGGCGTGTACGCTGGAAGCCTGGGAGCCAAAAACCTGCCGACCAGCAAGGTCGCCGCACGCTGAAGTTTGACCTCATCAGCGGCAGACAGAAAGCCGTGCTTGATTCCAGGGCGATCTTTGTGGAGATGCAGGCGTATTGTATCCCAACCCCATGGACTGGCATCGCATCCGCTCTGATTTTCCCATCCTCGCCCAACAGGTGAACGGGCACCCGCTGGTCTATTTGGACAGCGCCGCCACCAGCCAAAAGCCTCGCGCTGTCATCCAGGCGCTCTCGCACTACTACGAGCGGGACAATTCGAACGTCCATCGCGCCATGCATGAGCTGAGCGCCCGCTCCACTGAAGCGTTTGAGGTGGCGCGAAAAAAGACCGCCCGCTTCATCGGGGCCGCTTCGGAGAACGAGATCATCTTCACCCGTGGCACCACCGAGGGCATCAACCTCGTCGCCAACACCTGGGGCACGCAAAACCTCCGCGCCGGGGATGTCATTCTCGTCACCGGCATGGAACATCACAGCAATCTGGTGCCCTGGCAGCTCTTGGCACAGCGCACCGGGGCCACGCTGAAGCACATTCCTGTGCTCGACGACGGCACGCTCGATCTCGCCGCTCTCGACACGCTGCTGACGGAGCAGGTGAAGATCTTTTCCTTCGTCCACATCTCGAATTCCCTCGGCACCATCAATCCGGCCCGCGAACTCTGCGCGAAAGCAAAAGCCGTTGGCGCGGTGACGCTCCTGGATGGAGCACAAAGCGTCGGACACACCCCCGTCGATGTGCGCGAGATCGGCTGTGACTTCCTCGCCTTCTCCGGCCATAAAATGTGTGCCCCGACTGGCATTGGCGCTCTATACGGACGGATGGACCTGCTTGAAAACATGCCGCCGTGGCATGGCGGTGGCGAGATGATCCTCTCCGTCACGCTTGAAGGCAGCACGTACAAGCCGCCGCCGTACCGATTTGAAGCTGGCACGCCTGACATCGCTGGGGCCATCGGCCTTTCCGCCGCCATCGACTATCTGGAGGCCGTGGGGCTCGAAAACATCCACCGCCATGATCACAATCTCGCCGTTTATGCCGTCCAATGCATGAGCGAGGTGCCCGGTATCCGCATCCTCGGCCCACAATCCGGCCAGCGCGGCTCCCTGGTGGCCTTCCACCTCAATTCCGCCCATCCGCATGATCTGGTCGAGTTTGCCAACACCCACGGCGTGGCCCTGCGCGGCGGGCACCACTGCACGCAGCCGCTGATGAAGCGCTTCAAGGTACCCGGCACCACCCGCGCCAGTTTTTACTTCTACAACACCATTGAGGAGATCAACCGCCTCGTCGAAGTGCTACGCGCCGCCAACCACTTCTTCTCCTGATGCCCCTCTCCGAAGAACTCCGCGACCTCTACCAGCAGGTCATTCTTGATCACTCCCGCAACCCACGCAACCACGGCGAGATTCCCCCGCCCTGCCTCCACGCGCACGGCGATAACCCTTCCTGCGGCGACGAGATCGATGTCTGGCTGCGTTTGTCTGCAGACGGCCTAAACATTGAGGACCTCAAGTTCACCGGCCAGGGCTGCGCCATCAGCCAGGCCAGCGCCTCCATGATGACGCAAAAAATCAAAGGCAAGTCCAAGACCCAGGCCGCTGCCATGCGCGAGGACTTCCGCCGCGTCGTTATGGGTGATGGTGCTCCTTCCGACGAAGACGCCCTTGGCGAACTCATCCTCCTCGAAGGGGTGCAAAAATTCCCACAGCGCGTAAAGTGCGCCATGCTGGCTTGGCGTGCCGTGGAACAGGCGCTGGATTCAGCCAAAGCTTGAGTCCAGCGGCCAAAATTCCCCCACAAGTCACCGCACGGTGAACTTCTGCTTCTCGATTCGCAGCGTCACCGTCCACACACCAGCGGGGCTGATTTGCAGATCATGCTCCAGCAACCGTGCGCCCGTGCCCGTCAGCAGCACTCCATCTGGCCGGTCCGGCAGGCTCCAGGAGTGATTCTTTTCATGAAACGTCAGTGGCAGGTCAAACTGCCCGCTGCGGCCGGGTAGATGCCCGCCAGCGGCCCCGCCTTCACCAGAGCGATCTCGATCCAGTAAAGGGCCCGCCGTCCCAGGAGCTCCAGGTCGATGCCCACCTCCACGAGTCGCGAGTCATGTCGGGCGAAAATCGAGTCCAGCTTGATGCGGCGCTGCTTGATCGGCGCCTCCACCTGATAGCGCACCCGGCCTTGCGCGTCCGTCGTCAGGCTTTTCCCCGCTCCCGGCGCACGCGA
>CAXNGR010000517.1:0-4041 GCA_964201265.1 Verrucomicrobiaceae bacterium | reverse complement strand
GTGGTGGAATCCCGCCGCCGAAGCACAGGCGAGCGACCGTGCCCACCGCATCGGCCAGACGAAGCCCGTCTTCGTCCACAAGCTCATCTGCGAAGGCACCATCGAGGAGCGCATCGTCAAAATGCAGCAAAAGAAAGCCGCCCTCGTCGAAGGCCTCCTCACCGGCCGCACCGACAAACTCCAGCTCACGCAGGCCGACATCCAGGCGCTGTTTGCAGTGGAGTGATCCCTTGCCAGGAAGGGAAGCCGCCGCTTTGATGCCGCCCATGTCTCTCCCAACAGCCATCCGCGACAACCGGGCCAAGCGTGGTAGCGCGGGCGACTTCCTCAAGGATGCCATTCAGGACGGCTCGGCACTCTCTTTCGTCTCCTGTTACTTCACCGTCCACGCCTACCATGCGCTCAAAGGTAAGCTGGATACAGCCAAGTCACTGCGCTTTCTATTCGGCGGGCCGTTCCTCGACCTCAACACCACCCACGGTTCCCAGGCCCGGTTTGATCAAACCAAAGCCCTCTTCCCCGAGTGGAAATCCGCCGACATCTTCTTCCAGCTCAGCGATGAAGGTCGTTTCCGCACACCAGTCCGTTCAAGGACTGAGCAACTCGAAACCAATCTCCAACCATGAGCACCCACCAGAAAAATTCATTCAGGGTCGATCCCCGAATTGCCGAGATTCTCGGTGAGAGCTACCGCTCTTCGGAGCAGGCGCTCAAGGAGTTGGTGGACAATGCGTGGGATGCTGACGCCACGAAGGTGCGGATCAAACTGCCTGATCCCATGACGTCAGATCCAATCATCATTATCGACAATGGTAGCGGAATGACGGCTCCAGAGGTTGAAGGCGAGTATCTTCACATTGGCAGAAACCGTAGGACACTGCGTGGTGAGCGAACCAAAAAGCTCAACCGTCTTGTGAAGGGGCAGAAGGGAATCGGTAAATTCGCTGGTTTGATGGTAGCCGATCAGATGGTTCTATCTACGGTGGCTAGAGGCATCCACTCTTCATTTCAACTCCGAAAGTCGGAACTGCTGGTATCCAATCGTGACTTGGAGGACTATGAAATCATCGTTGAGACTTCGACCGCTGACGATCCTGAGTCAGGAACGACAATTGAGTTAAGAGATTTGAATCAGAATCTCGCGTTTCCAAATCCAGAGAGAATGCGCGCACTATTGATCCGGGAGTATGGGCGGGAAGACGATATTGAGATCGTGATCAATGGCCAGACCATCGGCGTTGAAGATCTTCCCGGTCCAAGCTTCGAGCAAGTGATCCCCCTGGAATCGGGTGGCACGGTAAAACTCAAATTCACCGTGGCGGACGGCAAACGCAATGTGAAGGATGCCGGGATCGCCATCCGCGCCGGAGGCAAGGTGATTGGCAGGCCCCAGATGCTCGGCTTGAACGAGAACGAACTCATCCCCAAGAACCTCATCGGAAAGGTTTATGGCGAAGCAGAACTCGAAGGTGTCGATCTTGACTGTGTCACAGCGGACAATGGCGGCTTCGTGGAGAACCACGTCGCCTTTCAGGAGATGACGCAAAAGCTGGCGACGGTCATCACAAAGGGATTGGAGGATACGCGAGGCGCGGAAATGCGTGCCGCCAAAGCGCGCTATCAGAAGACCATTAATCAGAAGCTCGAAAAGCTCCCGGAATACAAACGCCAGTTCGCCAATCGTGCATTGGAACGCGTGTTGCAGCGTTTCTACTTTGAGGATGAGGAGAAGTTCGGCTCGATCATTTCAGTGGTCTTGGATGCCCTGGAATACGAACCCTATTGGCAAGTTATCCAGAAGCTCAATAGCGCAAAAATCGGTGAAGTCGAAGCGCTTGCCGATGCCCTGATCGAGTTCGGTATCGCGGATCTGTCCGTGGTAGGCCGCCAGGCACAATACCGGAATCGGGTGCTGGACGATTTCCAGCGTTTGGTTGATAACCCCAAGACTGTGGAAGCAGATGTTCATCGGGTTCTCGATGCGAATCTTTGGCTGCTCGACATCCACGGCAAGATCATCAGCTCCAACGAAACGTTGAAAACGGTGATCGAGCACTACCTAGACGGAAAATACAATGGTGAGAGAGCCAACAAGCGCCCCGATCTTTTGATTGCCCACGATATGGCAGATAATACCACCGTCATCGAGTTGAAGCGACCAGACCACACCATCAACAGAGATGACGAGGCGCAAGCCATCAAATATCGGGACGACCTCCAGAACACGCTCCAGAAGATTCACATCCTGCTTATCGGAAAGGGCAAGGTGCCGACCATGAATTCGGTAAACGAGCGGGAGAACATAACCGTCCTTTCCTACGCAGAGCTGATTGCCACCGCACGAAAGCGGGTGATGTGGCTGATCCGCGAACTCAAATTGAGCGAAACATGTGCGCCCTCGACGACCTCAGCGAAGCCTGCGTGATGGAGGGCTACTTCCAACCGAAATGGCGGAACGCGACCTGCTCTTCCACGACACCATGGCCCCGCGCCTCGCCGCCTCCCCCCCCCCGAGGCCAGCACCGCCTAGCAGCGCGACAACCTCACCCACCTCCACCAGACACTCAACGCCCCCAGCCACCCCATCCGCAACCGCCTCTTCCGCCTCAACGCCGACAGCCCCGACCTCCTCGCCATCATCAAACAGGAAGGCAAAGTCTGATCATTCACCCTCAAGCCACACCACCATGAGCCAGGACATCACCCCCTTTGAAACGATCCGCCGCACCAACCCCGCGGGTAACGAGTTCTGGTCCAGTCGCGACTTCGCCAAGGTGCTCGGCTACGCCGATTATCGCAATTTCCAAGCTGTGATCGAGTCCACCCGGACCGATTGCTTCAACAGCGGGCAGCGGGTGGAGGACCATTTCGTTGAGGTCACCGAAATGGTCGAGATCGGCAGCGGCGGGACCGTAGGTGGGGTGTGGCGTCAGCCCGCCCGGCTGATGAGCGCTCGTCTGGCCAACGATCCCCCAAACAGGCGACCGGGCTGTCGCCACAGTCGTCCTACAATAGAGCTTCCAACGCCTGCCATGCCCGCCGTGGAGAGCATCAAGAAACTGGAGTCCAAAGCCCGGAAGGCGCTCAAGAAACCGAAGTCATGAAAGCCGCCAGTTCATCAGCAAACAAACCTAAGAGGCGGCGGCCTGGTGCCTCCGCGAAGGAGCGGCTTTTCACAGACATCCTCGGCAGCCTGAAGGAGCGCAGCCACTACTTCACCCGCAAAGCCATCCAGACCGCCATCAACGAAGCCGAACTCGGCCTCAAAGACTCTTCTTTGAAAGTCTATCTGAGCCAAGCTGTTCAGCAGGGCATTCTCCATGACGCTGGACGCGGCTGGTATTCCCGGCTGACCGAGCCGGTGAAGCTGGATTTGCAACCTGTTGCAAAGCTGGTGAAGACCGTGGAGAAAGCCTTCCCCCTGCTCGATTTCACCGTCTGGAGCACCTCCCAGATCAATCCCTGGATGCATCACCTGCTAGCAAAACCCGTGGCCTTCCTCCATGTGCCACGCGAGACCCTGGAAACCGTGGGTGAAACTCTCCGCGACCTCGGCTGGGACGTGGCGGTCAACCCCGGCAAACGGGAGGCCCCAAAGGCCATCCGCCCCGGCGAGAAAATGGTCATCCTCCGGCCTGCATTGAACAAGCAACCTCCGCCCCAGGCAGACCACCAAGATGCCATTGAAAAAGTGCTGGTTGACCTGCTGGTGGAAGCTCCACGGCTTGGCTTGATGGACGCTTCGGAGGCGACAAACGCCTTCAATGCCGTGCTCAGCAGCCACCGGGTCCAGATCGCTGTCCTTCAGCGATTTGCAGAACATCGAGAGGTCACTTTACCTGAAATAGATCTCATTAACTAACGCCGGTTTTTTCAGAAAACCGGCATTAATTAATTCAAACATAAATCAATTAAGGCGCTTCGCTAAACTGGATGGGTAAAAGCAGAAGGGATTTTGAGGTTTAGGTCTCCAGCCATCCAGTAGCAGATGGCCTTGAGGTTCTCGAAGTTGCGGAAGCCGCGTGCACGACGGCGGGCAGT
>CAXNGR010000516.1:0-4064 GCA_964201265.1 Verrucomicrobiaceae bacterium | reverse complement strand
GCGGACGCGGCGTTTGAGATCCGGGATATTTGCGCGGCACTGCAAACGCACGGCTTCATGTCGCATCTGGAGGCCGTGCATGTGTGGACGCAGTGCAGCGCTGATTTTGTGCCGCAAATGGCCTGCCTGTTTGAGCATGCCTCGGTCATGAAGGAGCCGCGCCCGGACCCGCAGCCGCCCGCACATGCCAGCAATCTCCTGCCGGTACAGGTGGCAGTGAAGAAGCTGGCCCATCAGCGCAAGATGCGCCAGATGACGCTGCTCGCGGCAGCAGCACTTGTTTACCTGTGCTTCTTCGGCGCGTGGTGGCTCAGCATCGAGTGGCGCGAGGCAGGCCTGGAGAAGGCCCTGGCACAAATCTCCACGCAGCAGCCAGAAATCGAGATCGTGCGCGAGGCGCAGGCGAACTGGGCGGAGATGGAGCCAGCCATCGACCCCGACCTCTATCCGGCGGAGATTTTTCATCAGGTCGTCTCGCTGCTGCCGCCGGAGGGCATCCGCTTGAAGGAGTTTCAAATTGACGGCGGCAAGCTGGTCGTGGCCGGCGAGGCCACCACCGTGAATCACGCCCTCGGTTTCAAAGATAAGTTGGCGGCCTGCGTGCCGTTGCAGCGCTATGCCTGGAATTTCCCGGTGCCGCGCATCCGAGACGAGGACAATCGCGCGGAATTTCGCGCCGTGGGCACCCTCAGCGGAGAGGAGGCCCAATGAAAGCCAGCGAACGCAGACTCATCGCCATCCTGTGCGTTTTGGCCGCCATCAGCGGCGGGGCGATCATGTCCCAGATGCTTTTGCGCAAGCAGAGCAGCCTGGAGCGCAGGCAGCAGACGCTGGAGCTCAAGCGCATGGAGGCGGAGGCGATGCTGAGCGAGGCAGTGCTGTGGAAAGCACGGCTCAACTGGCTGAAGACCAACCAGCCCTCAATGACCAGTGAAAACCAGGCCAGCCAGGAGTTGCTGGACGAGGTGCTGGAGGCAGCGGCAAAGCAGAACCTCACCGTGCAGAAGAAGCAGTTGCACGAGGCGTCCCAGACCACCTTCTTTCATGAAGTGGGCGTCACGCTGACGCTCACTGGCGACCTGCCGGATGTGTTTCGCTGGTTGCACGGCCTGCTGGCCCCTGAATCATTCCGCATGGTGTCCTTTCTGAAAATCCTCCCAGACGCGCAAGACGCTTCCAAAGTCAGCGTCATCGCGCGTGTGAACCGCCGCCACGCGCCCGCCATCACCGCAGCGGAAAGCACCACGAAAGAGGAGGTCGGCTCATGACACGTTTGACCGCCATCTTTTGCTTTTGCCTGCTGGCCTGTGGGGCGGCCTTGGCGCAGCAGGACGCTGCTGTCTTCACGCCGCCACAGGCGTATCCGGTGGATCGTTACGAGGCAGGCTGGGGCAGAAATCCCTTCACGCTCAAAACCGCTCCGGTGATCGTGGAAAACGCCTCCTTCGCCAAAGATCTGGCCATCGCCGGCATCTCGGGAGATACGGCCAATCCCACGGTCACCGTGGTCAATATTAAGACCCACGAACGTTTCCGGCTAAAGCTGGGGCAGCCGGGAGCAAACGGCATGCTGCTCAACCATGTGAAGCGTGCGGAAAGCCGCAAGGACTCCGTCGTAGAGGTCACTTTCGGCTCCGAAACCTCCAAGCTGCAATACGACAACAGTTACCTCAAGCAGGTGGCCGCGACCTCAACCGCTAAGGCGGCACCGCCTGCCGCCCCCCAGGCGCGTCCGCAACCCATGCAGCCAGGGATGCCACGCCCACAGATTCCCGGGCAGCAGCCGCAGAACTTGCGTCTGCCCACGCCTCCGCAGCAGCCTGCGGGAGGAAGCTTCACCGCCAGCACGGGGACGGCGGCGGTCCCTCCAGCGCTTCAGGGCATCGTTCCAGCCTCCGCATTTGCTCAGGGTAACGCCCAAGGTGACGTTGTTAGCACTCCGGTCCCGACCCTCACCCCCAACACAGCCGGCGGAATGAACCTTTCCGTCTCCACTGGGACTCCCACCGGAGGCCAGGGCGTTACCAATCCTGCTCAAGCCACTCCAGCCTCCCAAGTCGCCAACGCAGCACCTGTGCCGGTGCGCCGCCGCATGATCACGCCTGTTAACAACGTTCCGCCGGTTCAACAGTGACCCCTCGCCTCATGAAATTCACCCACCAGCTCAGTCTCATGTGCGCGGCCACCCTCACGTTGGTTTGCGGATTCACCCAGGCACAGACAGCCCAGATACCCCAGCGCATCCGACCCACCACGCCACCAGGAGCGCAGCCGCCTTCGGCGATGCCGGCGTCCGCCCTCCTTCCCCCTGCCCCCGCCAAACCCACCAATCCGGTCCCGCCGCCTTCAGGCAAGTATTACATCGACTACCCCGCCACACCGCTGGCCGAGGTACTGGAGGATTACTACACCGCCACCAAGCGCCGCGTGCTACGGGATCGCGGCCTCGAAAGCGCCACCGTCTCCATTGAGGTTCCCGGCGAGTTCACCGCAGAAGAATATCAAAGCATCATCGAAAAAGGCCTACTCATGCATGGCTATGCGCTGGTTCCTAGTGGTGAAAATTTATACAAGCTCGTCGCCGCCGAGCAGGGCACCTCCCCCTCGTCCCAGGGTGTGCCGGTCATTCTGCGGTCCGAAGACCTGCCTACGACCGACCAAGTGGTCTCCCACGTTATCCAGCTCAATTACCTCCAGGCCGAGGAGGCCTCCACCGCGCTCCAGCAGCTCATCCCGCTGCATCCGTATGGAAAAATCCTCGCCATGGCCAATGCACGGGCACTGGTGATCACCGAGGCCTCGCAAACGATTCGCGCTTACCTCGATCTCGTGAAGCAGGTGGATGTCTCCCCCATGGAAACCATGCAGAAGACCTTCATCCTGCAACGAGCTACCGCGTCTGAGGTCGTCGAGCAGCTCTCATCACTCCTCGGGCTTGGCGGTAGTGGAGGAGGTGGCACCACCGCACGGCCTATGACCGGCGCGCCCCCCATTCCCGGCCAGGCAGCCGGCGGCGCACCTGCGGCGGCAGTCGGAACATCTGCAGCCATGGGCGGCGCGGGCGGCGTCAGCCCTGAAGCCTCCAAGCCCATCCTCCAGGCCATCGAGCGCAACAATGCCATCCTCGTCATCGCGCGTCCGACAGACATGCAGCGCATAGAAAGCCTCATCACCGAACTCGACGCCGAGTCCACCAACCGGCGCTACTTCTCCCGCCGCCTGAACTACCTCGACCTCACCGTCTTTCTCAAAATCGCCGAGCAGGCCCTGCAACGGAACTCCAAGACCAACGGCACCGGCAGCAGCCTGGCTTCCCAGGCCAATACCCCCAGCGGCTCACCCCCAACCAATAACACCTTCGGGAACAACTCCTCCTTCGGCTCCAATTCCGGCCTCAACTCAGGACTCGGCGGCGACCTGGGCGGTGGCGGCCTCGGTTCGAGCGGAGGAGGCCTGAGTTCAGGCGCAGCCCCTCAGTTGGATGTCACCCAGAAGCCCCTCAGCGTCCTCATCGCCAACACCCTCGTCATCGCTGACCCCGCCAGCTCCAAGTTCTTCGCCAGCGGCCCGCCGGATCAGATTCAGGCGCTTGAGGAGCTGGCAGACGAGCTCGACGTGCGCCCGCGCCAGATCCACCTCTCTGCCATCATCGGCGAGTTCACCCTCGGGGATGACTTCAACTTCGGGCTCGATTGGATTCAAACCCTCCGAAAAGTCGGGGAGGAGGATCTTGTCGGCGGTGTGCTCAACACCCAAGGCACCGCCTTTGCCAACCCTGCCAACCTCCAAGACATCGCCGGGTTCCTCGGCGCAGGCGGTCCCTCCGCGCTCTCCGGTCTCACCGCCTACGGTCAGATCGGCAAGAACCTCAACGTCTTCCTTCAAACCCTGGAGAGCACCCGCCGCTTCCATGTGCTGCAAAAGCCCACCGTCACCACGCTCAACCACCAGCCCGCCACCATCTACATTGGCCAGCAAATCGCCATCGCTGGCCAGACCTTCACCAACGGTGCCGCCGGTAACAACGGCCTCGGCTTCACCTCCACCACCCAGTACATCCCCGT
>CAXNGR010000515.1:0-4066 GCA_964201265.1 Verrucomicrobiaceae bacterium | reverse complement strand
AGCTGGCGGAAGTGCAGTTCCTGTGGCGCGCCGACGACATACCAGATTTCATCTGCCTTCCACTCGTCGATGCGGTGGTCGATCGTCGCGAGGTCGGTGGTGGCGTAAAGGAAGCCGCCGTCGCTCTTGCGGATGAGGCAGGGCTTGTCGGAAAGCTCCGGCACGTCGCGGAAGAACACACAGGTGGCACCATCGCTGATCTCGGCGATGCCGCTGGTGAGCAGATGCTCGACAAGCGGCGCGAGCTTGTCGTTATAGGCGCTCTCGCCGAGGTAGTGGTCGAAGTGGATGTCGAGCTTGCCGTAGATCTGGCGCAACTGCTCCAGGGACAGCCCCACGCAGCGCGTCCAGATCTCCATGTTGTCAGGATCGCCCTGCTGGAGCTTCACCAGTTCGGTGCGGCAGGTGGTCAGCACAGCCTCGTCGGCCTTCGTCTGCGCGTTCACCGCCTTGTAAACGCGCACAAGTTCCTGGATCGGGTCTTTGTCGAGCGCCTCATGATTGAGGATGGTCTTCCAGCCGTGCAAGATCATGCCGAACTGCGTGCCCCAGTCGCCGATGTGATTGTCAGTGATGACGTGGTGGCCGATGAAGCGAGCGATGCGTGCCAGCGAGTCGCCGATGAACGTGCTGCGAATGTGGCCGACATGCATCGGCTTGGCGATGTTCGGCGCGGAGAAGTCCACGACGATGCGCCGCGCCTTTTCGACCTGAGGCACGCCGACGTGGTCGTCATTGACGATCACGGCAAGCCTTTGGGCCAGCGCGGCGGCGCTGAGTGTAAAGTTGAGGAAGCCAGGGCCGTCCACGGTGATTTTCTCACACAGATCCTCCACCTGAAGTGCCGCCTTGATTTGCTCGGCTAGCGCACGGGGGTTCGTCTTGAGCTGCTTCGCCAGCGTCATCGCCGCGTTGCTCTGGTAGTCGCCATAGCGCGTGTCGGAAGCGATGACGACGTTGGGCAGAAAACCTTCAGGCAGCTCGATGCCTGCCGCAGTGAAGGCGGCTTGAAGTCGGGACGTGAGAATGGCGCGGAACATGGGGCGCAGAGACTAGATGCGGAGCGCGGATTTGCAATCCGCAGCAACCACGAAGACTTGAGCCCTGTCCTTGCTGGTGTGCCGCGTTGGCGGAGCGCGGGTTTTTAATCCGCAGCAACTCCGAATGGAGGAACAGCGCTCTTGCTGGCCTGTGGCGTTTGAGTGCAGGCGGGAATGCTGCGGATTACAAATCCGCGCTCCAGCTCCACGGCCACTCGTCTGGGGTGACTACCAGCCCGGCTTTCCCGGGGTTGTTCCGAATGTAGCGAAAGGTGCGCTGCTGATGCTCATCATCCCGCATGTAGGTGTCCCAGTAGTCCGGTTGCCAGAAGGCTCCATTCTGGCCCAGAATCTTGTTGGCCTCACGCGCCGTGTGTCGTTTCCAGCCTTGAACGATCTTGGCCATCGGTGTCGCGCCAACCTCAAACAGCACATGCACATGATTGGGCATCACCACCCAGGCGAGCAGCCGGTAGCGTGAGCCATCGAAATGTCGCAGCGCTGCCGCCATGATCGCCGCGATGCGCGCATCCCGCAGATGACAGACTCCATGACCGAGATCGAGCCAAGCTTCGAGCTGTACTCGGCGATGACGATCATCCTCGATCTGGAGCAGCTTTTCCCATTGGTCCCGCAATTCTTCAGGAAAGCTGTCCGCCAGACGAAAGGTCACAAATTGAGTCAGACCAGGCTCATCTCGATGTGGCAGGTAGCCGCGCTCATACCAGCCCTGAAAGCCCGCGATCTGTTCCTCGCGTGTCGGCTGCGGCGAGGTTTGCCGCTGTCTGGCGACAAGCTTTCGGAGTTCAGGCCGATGCGGAATCATGACGCACGGAATGTGAACAAGGAGCGCGGATTTGCAATCCGCAGCAGTAGCAGACTTGGAAAGAAGTGCCCTTGCTGGTATGCGGCGTTTGGGGTGTCAGCGGGAGTGCTGCGGATTAAAAATCCGCGCTCCGGCGCACCTCGTCGGCGCTGGTCAGCGTGTGGGTGCTGCCGTCGGGGAATTGGAGGATGAGATGGCCTTCCTCATTCAAATCGAGCACACGGCCGAAAACCTCGCCTTGAGGGGCTTGGGCGCGGATTTGGCGGCCGAGGAGCCAGCTTCGTGTCCGCACTTCGACGATGGCAGAGCTGAAATCATCTCCGATGCGCTGGAACTCGGCATGAAGTGACTCCAGCACGCGGGTGGCGAGAGAATTGCGATCCAGCTCGCCTTGGGGCGTGGTTGGCAGCTCGTTGAGCAGCGTGGTGGCGACGATGCCGGGGCTGAATTCGCGTGAGTTGACGTTCAAGCCGATGCCGAGCACCATAACCATGCCCGATCGAGTTGAAACCGTCTCGGCGAGAAGGCCGCTGACTTTGCGATCACTCAGGTAGATGTCGTTGGGCCACTTGATGCGCGGCTGGAGCGGCAGTTCGGCTTCGATGGCCTTGCAGATCGCCAGCGCGGCCAGCGTGGTGATGCGCGGCCATTGGTCGAACGGTGCCTCAGGACGAAGCAGTAGTGAAAACATGAGATCTTTGCCACGCGGGGCGATCCAGCGGTTGTCGCGACGACCACGGCCGGCGGTTTGGCTTTCGGTGAAAACGACGGTGCCGACGGGTAGCTCTGTGGCGCGTTGTTTGAGCCAGTCGCTCGTTGAGCCGACTTCATCCAGCACCGTGACGTGCCACGGCAGCGTGGGATCGTTCAGGGCGGTGGCTTCGAGAGGGATCATGCGCGCTTGCTGTTCGGATCGCTGGCTTCGCCGTGTTGGTGGAGCTCGTCGTGATCCCCCTGGCATTCGAGATGGGTGGTGATGAGCACGGGGCGGTCCACGCTGGCCTGCACGGCGTGCTCAATCTCGGTGGCGGTGCGGTGGGCGTCGCGCAGCATGATGTCGTCGGCGAAGAGCAGATGAACCTCGACGTAATGCATTTCTCCGGCATCGCGATGGCGCAGGGCGTGAAATTTGAGGCCGTGCTTTTCGGTTTCCCGGCGGAGGGCGGCGTCGAGCGCGGCATCGAGCTGGGGGTCGGCGCTGTCCATCAGGCCGCCGACGCTTTGTCGCATCAGGCCGTAGCCGGTCCAGATGATGTTCGCGGCCATGAGGATGCCGAAGATGGGATCCCAGCCATGCCAGCCGGTCAGAGCGACGAGTCCGAGGCCGATGATGGCACCGAGGCTGGTCCAAACATCGGTGAGGACGTGCTTGCCGTTCGATTCGAGAATCAGCGAGCCGCCGCGTTTGCCAGTGCGGATGAGGTAAGTGCCGAGTACCGCATTGATGAGGATGGTGAGGGCGGTAAGGGCCAGGCCTTCATCCAGGTTCGCCGGTGGCAGGTGCAGGAACCAGCGGCGCACGGATTCATAAATGATGAACAGCGCCGCCACGACGATGAGGCCGCCCTCGATGCCGGCGGAGAAGAAGGCGATCTTGCTGTGGCCGTAGGGATGGTCGGAGTCGGCGGGTTTGTGCAGCAAACCGAGGCTGAAGGTCGCAAACATTACGGCGGCGACATGAACGACGGATTCCGCCGCATCCCCGAGGATGGCCGCCGAGCCGGTGAGGATATACGCGCCCATCTTGAGCACGAGCATGACGAAGCCGATGGCCAGCGAGAGCCGCATGGCGCGGGTGGCATCAGAGGAAAGGCTCATGGTGGATCAGCTTCGCAGCAGCAGTTCGACCATCGCATTCAAATCGGCAAAGGATTCCACGGTGCGCCAGGGATTCAGGGCGCGGAGCTCATCGGTGGAATACTGGCCGGTGGCGACGGCGAGGCATTTGGCACCGAAGGCCTCGGCGCAGCGGATGTCCTTCGGCGTGTCGCCGATGACGATCACATCGGCGATGTCGTAACGCGTGCCGGTAGCGTTTTGCATGCGTTGTAGCGCCACGGGGCCGAGTTGGTTGCGGTCGTGATGGTCGCTGCCGAAGCCACCGTCGATGAAGCGGTCGAAAATGCCGTGCCGCGTGAGCTTGATCTCGGCACCGCGTTTGACGTTGCCGGTCAGGAGGCCGAGGTGCGCCTCAGATTCG
>CAXNGR010000514.1:0-4073 GCA_964201265.1 Verrucomicrobiaceae bacterium | reverse complement strand
GAGGCGAAGCTGGTCGAAGTGACCCGCGAGTACAACGACCTCTCCGGCGACTCTGTCGCCCGCGGCATCACGATCGCCATTTACATGCGCGAGCTGATGCAGACTCAGGCCAACTTCGCCGCAGCGCAGTCCGCTCTCGGCCAAGGCAGCGCCGTTCTGAAGGATCACAACGCCGCCGTCACCGCCCAGAACAGCGCCATCGAAAAACAAAACGACCTGCTCAAACAGCTCGCCAACGAACGCGACACCGCCATCGAGAAGCTGAACGCCCGCACCCGTGAGTTCAACGAGCTGGTGGAGAAGTACAACAAGCTGGCGAAGGGGCGGTAGGCAGCGAACTGTGCTTGCCATTCCCGGCGGCCTGCGAAAGACTCGCGCCCGCATGAGCCAGCCAGCCACTCCTGACATCACCCGCTTGCGGGATCTTTCGCCACAGCAACGCCGTTCCGGACTCGCCGCATGGCTGGGGTGGATGTTTGACGGATTGGACATGCATCTCTACACGCTGGTGGCCACAGCCTTCGTGGCGCAGCTCATGCTGGTGCCGGAGAGCGATCCCAGCGTAGGAACGAATGGCTCGATCATTCAGGCGGCCTTCCTCGTCGGCTGGGCGCTGGGCGGAGCCTTCTTTGGCCGTTTGGGCGATGTCCTGGGCCGCAGCCGGGCACTGACTCTGACCATTTTGACTTATGCGTGCTTCACTGGCCTATCGTTCTTCGCGCAGGAGTGGTGGCATCTCCTGATTTTCCGTTTCCTGGCGGCCCTGGGCATCGGTGGAGAGTGGGCGGTGGGCGCTTCGTTGCTTTCGGAGACCTGGCCGAAGAAATGGCGGCCGTGGATCGCCGCCACACTGCAAAGCGCGGTGAACTGCGGCGTGTTGCTGGCCTGCCTTGCAGGTTGGTTGCTGGCGGGCCAGGAGCCACGCTACATCTTCCTCATCGGCATTCTGCCCGCCTTGATCACGCTGTGGATTCGGAAAGCCGTGCCTGAAACGGAAGAGTGGGAGCAGGCGCGTGTGGGCCAGGAGGTGCCGAAGATCAGCGCGTTGTTTGGCCCTGCCGTGCGTGGTGTGACGTGGCGCGTGATGATCATCTGCGCCGTGTCGTTGACGGCCCATTGGACCTTCCTGTTCTGGCAGCAAAAACATGTGCTCAGCCTGCCGGAGATCGTCTCGCTCGACAAAGCGGGCAAGGACTCCGCCGTCGTCACCGGCTTGATGTGGATCATGTTCGGCTCGTTGATCGGCAACTACATCGCTGGTGGTCTGGCCAAGCTCTTTGGTTACCGCAACACCATCGTCGGCATGATGCTGGCCTACTTTGCCTTCATGTATCTCTCCTTCTCGCAGGTGTGGAGCTGGGAGGCCACGAAATGGCAGTTCGCCGCCATCGGTGCGTGCCAGGGCGTGTTTGGACTCTTCACCATGTGCCTGCCGCCGCTCTTCCCCGTGCTGCTGCGCACCACCGGCTCCGGTTTCTGCTACAACATCGGTCGCATCGTCGCCGCAGCCGGCACGGTGTTCTTTGGCATCTTCGTGAAGGTCGGCGACTTCCGCACCGCGCTGCTTTATGCCGGCTTCCTGTTCATTCCGTCTGCAGCGGTGGCGATCATGCTGCCTTCGGAGCCCGAACAGGCTGATGGCACGGCGAGTGCGCTGGAATAATCGGATAGAAATCGTCTTTCGGTTTCAGCTAGAAGCCACTAACGGCGAACTACGCGAAAACCGAGGTGCGGTGAAGGCACGGCTCCGGGTAGATCAAACCGACTGGCACAGCGGGCTTCGCTAGCATGGTGACGCCAACTGCCGCCGCGCACCACATGGCTCTCGCCCAATGCTGGCCCACGCGGCTCCTTCATCTCGGTGTTAGCGGAGGTCAAAAGCTGGCCATAGTGCCTGTCGTAAAAATCCCAGCACCATTCCGAAACATTGCCGGCCATGTCGTGCAAACCGAAGCCGTTGGGACTGAAACTGCCCACGGGCGCGGTGTACGGCAGGGAACCCATGAGCTTTGCGGCGGCTCCGATGCGCTGACTTTGGTCGTAGGCCAAATCATTCGTCCCCGAGTAATTCGCATTTTTATGGGAGATTTCATCCCCCCAGGGGAAACGTTTACCATTCAACCCGCCGCGTGCAGCTAACTCCCACTCTGCCTCGGTCGGCAGGCGGTAACCGTTGGCATCCCAGCGCACATGCCCATTGCCCAGGATGACCGCGCCTGTGCGGAGCACCTGTGAGCGGGCCGCGTCAGCGCAGTAGCAAGGGGTCAGCTTCTCCATCTCACTGCGGGCGTTGCACCACTTGACCGCCTCTTCCCAAGTGATGCCAAAAACAGGATGACTTTCCCCTTTTCCGACGCCTGCGGGCAGGTCTGCGTAGCCATGTTCACGCGCCCAACCCACCACCCGCTCCCAGAGGGCCAGCGACACCTCGTGTCGTCCGATCTGGAAAGACCCAACTTGTACCTGATGCGGCGACGCGTCTTTGAGTCCATCCAGCACATCCCCCATTTGAAAGATCCCGCCTGGGACTCGGACCAATCCTTCATCGGCCTTATTTGCCGGAACCTGACGAGGCTTTGGTTTGACAGAGGGTCTCACCGCCAGCGGAAACTTCAGGATGGCTTCTGACTCGGATCGGTAAGGTGGAGACACCTGTCTATTGAGTGCCCGCTGGGTAAACACCAGCGGCTCCATAACAGGGGCTGACTTTCCTACAACTACCAAAGGCGCGATCACTGGCATAAAAATAGGCACAAACACAGTAACAACTGGCGTGTCCGTCCCCGTTTTCGCGAGGCCAGGAGCCTGGGCAGGTGGCGGGAAGGGCGTAGGCACCAGCGGCCGGACTTGCTCCTCCGCCCGATTTCGCATCGCCGGACGGTTCCACCATCCCCCCCCCGCAAACGCGAAGACGGCAACCAGCAGGAATTCAATGCTGTGCCATTGCCGCTGATGTTTCTCCCGCTGTTTAAACGCATGCTTGCCTCTGAAGAATGGAGTGGCAGTTTCTGGCATGATGTTCGCTGAGGTGTGAATTGTTCCTGCCACTATGAAGCTGGTAGGATGCCTGGAGCATAGAAGAATTCAAGCTCCACTACCCCACTCACCTGCCCGGCGCGTAAAACCGGTGCATGGCGGAGAATCCTTCCACCGCCGTCTCGCCGACAAAACCCACTTCCGCCTCGGCACCCATGCGTTTCACGGCGGCGTCGCTGAAGAGCACGTTTTGCTTCAAGGCAGCGGCCACTTTTTCAATGCGGAAGACAAAGTTCACCTCTGGGCCGTGCAGGTTCAGCTCGTTCATCGTCGGCACGGTGCCAAGCGCGGCGGCACCAAAGTGCAGCACCAGTCGGAACGGCGGATTGGCGACCATTTGCGCCTGGTAGAGCTTCGATACCGCCTGCCGCACCTGGATGGCACCATCCTCCGTGTCGTCCCAGTAGCAAAAGAAGCCATCGCCAAGATACTTTGACATGTGGCCACCACATTCATCCACGACCTGACGGCAGTTCTTAAACCAAGTGCCCGTCATGCGCGGAAACTGAGCCCCGGCAAGCGTCTGCGCCATTTTGGTGGAGCCGCTGATGTCCGCCACCATCAGCCAGCACTTCGCCTGGCGGATATGGATCATCGTGGAAGCCATCACCTGATGGCTGGAAGGATGCATGGCACTCAAAATTTCCGTGCAGAACTCCAACTCGTGATTCGCGATGCGGATGATGTCACTGTTATGCAGGCGCACGGATTGCGAGATGCGGCGGCCGTTCACACACGTCCCGTTCGCGCTGCCGAGATCGACGAGCCAGAACTCCCGCTCCCCCTGCGCTTGAATGATCGCATGGCGGCGGGACACCTCATGGTCTGGCAGTTGCAGCGAATTTTCGGGCGAGCGCCCGATGCTGCACGTCCCGTTCAAATCATGACGCTCCCCGTCGGAAAGGCGAAGCCAGGACTGGAGGAGGTTGTTGCTCATGGCTGGGTTGGGCAGGGCAGGTATCTTGGCAAAGGGAGGACGCCTGCGCCAGCAAAGAAATCCAGGCACCGCCTTGATCCGCCCCTGCCACCATGGGAGC
>CAXNGR010000513.1:0-4074 GCA_964201265.1 Verrucomicrobiaceae bacterium | reverse complement strand
TATCATCCAGGTTTGTCGGTGCCTCCATCGTCAAAACATTCTCTCCATCACGCAAAGCGCCCGGCGGGATCGCCAGCAAGCTCTCCAGCGCCGTTTCCGCTGTTACCAGGGTGCCCAGCTTGCGACCATTCAGCAGCACCGGCCACGTCTGCTTCACATCGTGCTGCCAGATGCGCAGCGTGTGCTTCTCCGTGTTCGCCTTTGCTTCAAATCGCTTCTCAAACCGTTCTGCATCCACCGCACGATCCTTGAAGGACTCCCATTCAAACTGCCCCACCTTGCCCAGATGCAGTCGTTTCGACTCCAGGGTCAAATCTTCCGCCAGCAAATGCAGTGGCATCAACAGCAGCGAGCAAAGCAATCGTTTCATCCCGCTCCAACGACCCAACTTGATCCCAACTCTCCACCCATCGTTGAATTGCCCGCCAAGCTTGCCAAAGCTCCCGCATGAAACGCTATCACGTCCGTCGCAGCACCGAATCATCCGCAGACTGGTCAGCCGCTGATGTGCTGGCCGATTTCGCTTTTCCGTGGGAAAATCGCCCCGCACCCAAAACCGAGTTCCGTGCCCTCTGGAATGCAACTCACTTCCATTTCCGCTTCGACTGCGAAGATAACGATCTGGTGCTCCCAGACGGCGCAACGGCGAAAGATCGCGCCCTTGGCTCGGATCGCGTGGAAATCTTCTTCGCGCCAGATTTAAACCTGAAGCCCTACTTTAGCCTCGAAATGACCCCCAAAGCCGATGTGCTGGCCTATGAGGCGAATTTTTACCGTGAGATCAACTGGGACTGGCAGTGCGAGGGTCTGCAAATCGACGCCCACATTGCAAACAACCACTACAACGTCAGCGGCAGCATCCCGCTGGAGACGCTGCGCACCCTGAAAGTGCTCCGATCTCGCGAAATCTTTGCAGGCATCTATCGCGCTGAATTTGACCACAACTCCGACGGCACCGTCCATTCTGGTTGGATGCCCTGGGTGAATCCAAACACCGAGCGCCCGGACTTCCATGTGCCCGCGTCATTTGGCATTCTCGAACTCATGCCCTGAACAAAACGAAGGGCGGACCGAAGTCCGCCCTTCGCATTCGGTTCTGGGGGATAAAAGTCAGGCGAGGCGAGGCTTCACGAGTGTCTCAAGCCGGTTCACACCCCGGCGGATGCGTGCCTTGATGGTGCCGAGGGGTTCGTGCAGTCGCTCGGCCACTTCGGCCTGGGTGAGTCCGCTGAAGTAGGTGAGTTCAATAGCCTCGCGCTGGTCCGCTGTGAGGCGGGAGACGGCTTGATGCAGGATGCCGTCGCGCTCCTTAAACTCGAGGTTCTCATGACCCGAAGGCTCAAACTCAAACTGGTCTTTCTTGTTCTCAGTCTCGAAGTCGTCGTTCAGGCGTGAGCGGCGCTGTTTGGAACGAATTCGGTCGATGGCTCTGTTCCGCGCCAAGGTGGTCAGCCACGTCAGCGGCTTTCCTTTGCGGGACTCATAGAGGTGAGCCTTGTTCCAGACCTGCACTAGCACCTCTTGCATCACATCCTCAGTGTCGTGGTGATCATTCAGCACGTTGGAGATGCAGGCAAAGATGAGGCCGCTGTATTTCTTGTAGAAGGCCTGAAAGCTGGCCGCATCGCGCTCGGCGATGCGCTTCAGGAGGCGGATGTCTTCTTCGATATTCGGATCTACTTCAGGGGTGGTTTCGATCGCAGTCATGTGGGTGGGTTGTGAATGGTAACGGGAAGAAACTGCGACAAAAACAAGGCTCGTCAAAGGTTTGTTTTCTATTTGTCTAACTATATGGGGTGTTTTACCCATTTTTGTCGAACTTATTCCACTTCAAATTGGACGCAGCTTCGCGTCTTCTTTGGGAAGCAAATTCGCCAAGAATATTCCCGGCATGAGTTCATTGACTCCGGATTCCCCCCTTGATTCAGGCCGACCGACCAAGTCGGCCCCGAGCTTGGTCACGGCTTTTTCTTCTTCGCTGCCTTCCCCGCGGCGGCGGCACGGCCATCCGGCTTGGATGGGTCGTAGGCGGTGTTTTTCGTGGACATGAGGGCACCGACCTCTGTTTGCCAGGCTTGCAGCTCGACCAGCAGCGTTTTTACGCGTTCGGGCTGCTGCTTGGCGAGGTTTTGCATCTCGCTCAAATCCTCACGCAGGTGGTAAAGCTCCGGCGCATCGGGTTTCTCGAACCATTGGATCAATTTCCAGTCGCCACGACGGATCGCCGCGCCAGGAGCGCCGCCTTGATTGCCGTAGTGCGGGTAGTGCCAGCAGAGAGACCGCTCCGGCAGGTCGCCGCCGGTCAAAATAGGACGCAGGCTGACACCGTCGATTTTGGCGGTCGTTTTGCCTCCAGCCACATCCATGAGCGTGGCGAAGTAATCCGGGCTGCAAACCGGCGTGTCGAGGGTTTGTCCAGCTTTGACCACCGACGGCCAGCGCACGAGCAACGGCTCGCGGATGCCACCTTCGTAGAGCCAGCCCTTGCCTCCACGCAGCGGCAGATTCGAGGTGGGAGAACCTTCGCTGGTGCTCAGGCCGCCGTTGTCGGAGGTGAAAATGATCAGCGTGTTCTTGGCGAGGTCGAGTTCGTCGAGCTTCGACAAAATCTTGCCCACGGCGAGATCCATGGCCTCGACCATCGCGGCATAAACCGCGTGCTCTTGGACAAGACGCACATCACGCGGTTCCTCGCGGCCAAACTTCGCCTCCAGCCCGAGCTTTTGGCGTTTCGCCTCATATTTGGCCGTCAGATCGGCGCGGGCGTTGAGCGGCGTGTGAACGTCGTAGAAGGAGTAACAGGCGAAAAATGGCTTCGACTTGTTCGCTTCGATGAACTTGCAGGTCTCGGTAGCCAGGCGATCCGGCAGATGTTCGCCCGGCGGACCGTCAGGCAGACGCGGGTTCGAGTAGGGTGTGAAATACTTCCCAGGGCCATACGGACCGCCGCGATCCACGCCGCCCATGTTGATGTCGTAGCCCTGGTTCTCCGGCCAGAAGCCTTCGGGGCCGAGGTGCCACTTCCCAGCGAAAAACGTCGCGTAACCCGCTGACTTCATCATCTCTCCCATCGTCACTTCCTCATGAGCGAGACGATCCACATACGGCGCAGGCAGCAGCACCGTGTTGCGCTTCCAGGCATCCGGTGTCGTGGCCGCTCCAATGTAATCTGTCACGCCCGTGCGCTGCGGCCAGCGACCGGTTTGCACCGCCGCGCGAGTCGGCGAGCACACCGGGCAGGCGGCGTAGCCGTTCGTAAAAAGCGCACCCTCCTTGGCGAGGCGGTCGAGATTCGGTGTCTCATAAAACGTGCTGCCGTAGCAACTGAGATCACGCTGGCCGAGGTCGTCCGCGAGGAGGAAAATGACGTTCGGCTGCGCCGCAAAGGCCGAATGCAGAAGGACGAATAACGAAAGCAGCAGGATAAGACGGAACATGGCCGCAGGTAACGAAGCATTCGCCAACCACCTTGCCCGCATCTGCTTTTCGGCCCCCGCCTTCCCCCTTGCGCAGTGGACGAATCCGCCGACTCTACGCGCCCTTTTTCAGCCATGATCCCCAACGCCTTCCGCACCCTTCATTGCAACGCCGTCCGCACAGAGCACATCGGCCAGACCGTCACGCTGTGTGGCTGGGTGAATTCGGCCCGCGACCACGGTGGTGTCATCTTCATCGACCTACGCGACCGTGAAGGACTGACACAGGTCGTGTTCCGCCCGGAAGAAAACGCTGAACTGGCCGCACAGAGCCACACGCTGCGTGATGAGGACGTGCTGCAGATCACCGGCAAAGTCGCCGCTCGTCTCACTGGCACCGAAAACGCCAAGCTGCCGACCGGCGATGTCGAAATCGTCGCCACCGAATGCAAAGTGCTCAACAAGGCCGACGTGCTGCCCTTCCACCTCGACCGGGAGCTTTCCAACGAGGATCTGCGCATGAAATACCGCTACCTCGACCTGCGCCGCGAGCGCATGAACAAGAACATCCGCACGCGCCACAAGATCACCAACTCCGCGCGCAACTACCTCGACGCCGCTGGCTTCGTCGAAGTGGAAACGCCGATTTTGAGCAACC
>CAXNGR010000512.1:0-4076 GCA_964201265.1 Verrucomicrobiaceae bacterium | reverse complement strand
CCAGCGTGTTGCCAATCGGGCGAGTCAGCAGACCGTGTTTTCTCGCGGCGAGGCAGATTTTGGTCCCCAGGGTCAAATCCGGCGAATCCACTGTCATCGCGGCGATCATGCCGCATTGCCGGAAGGCGGAGAGATCACCCATCAGCTCGGCCAAAAGCGCGATTTTGGCCGGAAGTTGTTCCAGCACTCGATCCTCTCGAAAAACGCGCAGACTGGCCAGCGCCGCAGCGCAACCGAGCTGGCTGCCGGCGTAGCTGTGACCGTAGAAAAACGTGCGGCCTTCATGCGGTTCACCCAGGAAGCCTTCAAACACGCGTTCGGAGGTCAAAGTGACCGCCAGTGGCAGATAACCGCCCGTCAGACCCTTCGCGAGGCAGAGGAAATCAGGAACCACGTCCTCGTGCTCACAGGCGAACATTCTACCCGTTCGGCCAAAGCCGGTCATGACTTCATCAAGGATCAAAAAAACGTCGTGAGCCTGACGCCACGCGTCCAGCGCCTTCAGCATGCCCTTCGGCCAGAGGCGCATGCCAGCGGCACCTTGGATGAGGGGCTCGATGATCACGGCGGCGATGTGGTCCGCATCCAGTGCCGCAAGCTCCGCAACAGACGACACCGTCACCACGCGGTAGCCGAAGTCATTGCCGCTGCCTTTGAACAACGGAATGCCGCCAAGACTGGCCGCGCCGAGTGTGTCACCATGATAGGCGCGGTCAAAGGCGACCAGCGTGTCGCGCTGCGGCCTGCCGTTCTGCTTCCAGTATTGCAAAGCCATGCGCACGGCGGATTCGATGGCGGTGGAGCCGTTGTCGGTGAAAAACGCCCTCGTCAGCCTGCTGCCGGGCACCAGATCCACGAGTTCTTTGGCCAATCGGATCGCCGGTTCGTGAGTGAAACCGAGAAACGAGGTGTGCGCCACGTTGCCGAGTTGTTCCGTGATGGCTGCGTTGATCGCCGGATGGTTATGGCCGTGTGCGTTCGTCCAGATCGAGGCGTTGCCGTCGAGGTACTCGTTGCCGAACTGATCCCGCAGCGTGCAGCCATGCCCTTCCACCAGCATCAGCGGCGTGTGTTCCTCCGCGCACCACTGCCGCATGGGCGTGAAAGGATGCCAGAGATGGCGTTTTTCGAGGGAGATGAGGTCGGTCACGGCTGGGCGTGGGGATTAGCTGCTTGCGTTCTATTTACAAATCTTGTTTTTCCACCCAAGGGCCGTGGGTTAAATTCAGCGTATTTGAGGCGTAACAAATCGAAAGCCATTCATGACAGACGCAACCGTTTCACCCTCAGCCGCACTGCCAGCCGCGAACAGCGGGCTGTTTCCAGCAACGATGTGGTCGATGATCCAGGCTGCGAACGCGCAGGAGGAGGCTCTGCCTGGACTGGAAAGGCTGGCCAGGGCTTACTGGCGGCCGCTGTATGTTTTTAGCCACCAACGTGGCATGGATCACGAGGCAGCCTCGGATGCAGTCCAGGGTTTTTCGAGCACCTGATCTCCACCGAGATGCTGGAGGATGTGCGGCGCGGTGAGGTGCGGTTCCGCAGCTTTCTGCTGCGTTGTTTCACGAACTGGCTCGCCAACGAGAACAAAAAAGCACACCGGGTGAAGCGTGGCGGTGCCGTGGCGGCGCTGCCGATCGATGAAATGGATTCCCGCGTCGAGGATCCAGCTTTAATCGAAGGAAAATCGCCCGACTGGGCCTATGTGCCTATCCGGCAAAAGGTTCGACAGGCTGTAAAGAGGTCAGCCGCTGGGTCATGATGCCGATGAAGGCATGGTAAACAAAGGCTTCGTGGTGCCGTGGGTTCTTCTCGTGGTCACGTGTGAGGCGGCGCTGCTTGATCAGCCAGCCGAAGCTGCGCTCAATGACCCAGCGACGTGGCAGCACCACGAACCCTTTCTGGTCTTCGAGCTTCTTGACGATCCCCAAGGCAAAGCTTGCTGCGTGACCAAAGAGCCGCCCCATGTTCTGCGCGAAGGCTTCGAGTTTCCCGGCGTAGCCGCCGTCAGCGAAGATGATGAGCAGGTTCAAGAAGCTGTGGCAAAAAATGCACAACAGCAGCTTTGCGCCGTCACGATCCAGCACGCTGGCTGGCGTGACCACTACGCCCAAGAGCAAGCCGTTGGTGTCGGTGAGCGCATGACGCTTGCGTCCCTTGATCTTTTTTCCCGCATCGTAACCGCAACTCACAGCAGGTAGCTGCCCGCCTTTGACGGTCTGGCTGTCGATGACAGCGGCGCTGGGCATGGCGTTTTTTTTAGCATGAGGCGTGTCCGGGTGCGCAGCGCTTCGTTGATGCGCGGCCACAAGCCTTGCTGGGTCCACCTTGCCAGGGCGTCATGCACGGTGCTCTTGGGTGGGAACTCTTTGGGCAACAGCGACCACTGGCAGCCGGTTTTGAGAACGTAGCGGATCGCATCAAGATTGGCTCTAGCAGAGTTCGGATCACGCCCGCGTCCACGGCCACGCGTCGCGTCCGCCGGGTAAATGAGCGGCTTCAAGAGTTCCCACTCTGCATCACTGAGATCGGTGTCGTAGCCTGCTGGCCGATAGGTTTTCGCTGCCATCCCCCCAATTGCCTCACCTCGTTTTCACTGGCTACACTCTTTTGCCGGATAGGCACTTAGCGATTTGGAAGTCTCCCTGGTGTCGCGGTCAGTTGAATCGCCAATCACCAGACAGCGCACTAGGGAGCACTTCGGATCACTTGGTCAGAAACCAGCAGGCGCGATCTTTTCATGGGGGTCGCGCCTGCTTCTGTACCTGGGTGAACGCGCACGTCGTTCACGCTTCACCGCGAGGGGTGCCCTGCTTCGGAGGCCTTCGGGGCTCGTGGGGTGTGCATCGTTAAAGAGCGCTTTTTGTCGTCGCCACCTTGCCTCCCGTCTGCTCTCATGGGGTTGGTTTTCCCATCCAAACGCCGACCATGAAGCCCGAAATCCAGATCATCCCGAAGCTGTGGACCACCATTCCTGAAGCCATCCGCAGCCGCGTGGGCCGCGAACCTGGGCCGCAACGCGCCATGCTTGAGGAGGGGCACCTGCTCATCATTTTGCACCAGATCCCCGGCCCAGATGATGCCACGCGGCGTCCGGCTCTGTTCTGGAGGCAGCCAGACGGCTCCTGGAAGTCACAGCCAGACGCTGGTGGCCTTTTGGCGCTGCAAAACCATCTGGCAGCCTTCGCCGCGCGGCTGGATGAGCTCGACAAGGCGGAGCACGCGGCCCAGACGGCCACGGAGTATCACAAAGTGCTCGAAGCCATCGCCCCCGTGCTGCGCAGCTCGCGTGGCCTGCACCGTGCGCTTCAGCAGGCGCGTGAGTTTGTGAAAGCAGACCGCGATTTGATCAATCTGCGCGACTCCGCAGCCAGCATCGAGCGCAATGCCGAGCTGCTGCTCCAGGATGCCCAGTTTGGCCTAAACTTCACCGTCGCCAAGCAGGCCGAGGCCCAGGCCCAAAGTGCGCAGCGCATGGCCAACACTTCCCACCGCCTCAATGTACTCGCCGCGTTGTTTCTGCCGCTCACAGCGCTCACCGGCCTGTTCAGCATGTATGTGCGCGCGGACATCGCCGACACACCGGCAAACTTCTGGCTCATCGCCTGCAGCGGCGTGGCCGTCGGTCTGGTGATCAGCAGCATCGTGGTGGCAAGGCGGTGATTCCGCCCGCCCTAGCAGCGCACAAACAGCCAAGCTCTTGACCAAGGGCGCATGAATCGTCATGCGGCGCATGCCGTGAGGCAGGGCAAAGCGGTGCCTGCAAGCACGGAGCGGAAACCGCAAGACGCAGGAAAGCAGCATCCAGCCATCTACCCCCTTCAGCCCCCAGAAATCAGAGCCTACGGAACAGACTGAAAGCACGGAAGGCTCCCGCCAAAGAAACGCCGGTTTCCGTGAATTCCGCGCCTTCCGTAGGCACTCTCAGCCGCATCCAGCCTCAAGAAACCAGCTCTCAGCCTTCGGCATTCCTTGCCTTCCGCACCCTCCCCGGCTTTGATCGGGTAAATCCCCCACAAGGCACGTCAAGCCCAGTTCTTCGATGGACCGCTTTCATCGGTCAATCGTGAAAGTGG
>CAXNGR010000511.1:0-4081 GCA_964201265.1 Verrucomicrobiaceae bacterium | reverse complement strand
CGGCCTCACTTTCTCGAAGATCGGCGACCTCGGCACACAGGTGCTCGAAACCGCCGAGAAGATCCCGCTCCTTGAGCGTGAGAAAGAGCGCAAGGCCAAGGGCATCATCGTCGGCTAAAACCGTCAATCATCGTGTGAGTGCCCGATGTCCAAAGCTCACCACAAAAATAGACACGCTTGGGTTGTTGGAATGGGCAAGTCGTGGATACTTCGCCTCGACTTGGTGAGTGAAATCTCTTTGCCTGTGGCAATTCTTGTCATGGGAATCGGTAGCATCGTGAATATTTCATGGCTGGTAAGAACAGGTCTGACAATGCTTGCGCTCAGCTTTGTCCTGTTTGGCATCTGGCAATTTTGTTATTTCAATTACATCAAGTGTCCCCAATGCGGTCATAACCCTACCAGGACGAAAGAAGGCAGAAGGAAGAAGAACTTCAGGGCGATTGCCACTGAAGTGTCGAAACTGACGAATTGCCCCAAATGCGGCCATTGAGCGAACACAAGCTGAGGGTGTTATCGTCGGTTGAGTGTATGGCCGTGCGCCTGTAGTCATAGGCCGCATGTCGTCCTCCACTTTGCCACGTCCCGAACTCCTCTCCCCCGCTGGTAACTGGGACTGTGCTCGCGCAGCCGTCGCGAACGGGGCGGATGCGATCTTTTTTGGCATGCCGCGCTTCAATGCACGGTTGCGGGCGGATAACTTCACGGAGGAGGATTTGCCGGAGCTGATGAAGTTCCTTCATACGCATGGCGTGAAGGGCTATGTGGCCTTCAACACTCTGATTTTCACCAAGGAGCTACCGGATGCCGAGAAACAGCTTCATCTGCTCGAAGACAGCGGTGTGGATGCGGTGATCGTGCAGGATCTTGGCCTCGCCCGCATGGTGAAAGCGCTCACGCCGGGTCTGCGGCTGCATGCCAGCACGCAGATGACGATTACTTCGCCTGAAGGCCTCGAATTCGCCAAACAGCTCAACATCGACCAGGCGGTGCTCGCGCGTGAGCTTTCCATGCGTGAGCTGGAGCGGTTCAAGGAGGCGGCGGTGCCACTGGAGGTGTTTGTGCACGGCGCGTTGTGCGTTGCTTACTCGGGCCAGTGCCTCACCCGCGAATCGCGCGGCCGCCGCAGTGCGAACCGCGGCGAATGCGCGCAGGCCTGCCGCATGCCGTATGAAATGATCGTTGATGGCGAACAGCGCGACCTCGGTGACAAGCGCTACCTGCTTTCGCCACAAGATCTCGCCGCTGTGGATGAAATCCCGCGCCTGATCGAACTCGGCATCCGCAGTTTCAAAATCGAAGGCCGTCTCAAGACGCCGGAATACGTCGCTGGGGTTACGCAGGTGTATCGCGCGGCGATTGATCGTGCGCTGGCCGGAAAACCAGCGCCGGCAACGGATGCGGACCGTTACGCGCTCGAAATGACCTTCTCACGCGGTCTGTATCCCGGCTGGATGCACGGCGTGAATCATCAGGAACTCGTTGGAGCCTACTATGGCAAAAAACGCGGCCCCTACGTTGGCGAAGTCACTCGCATCCTCGACGCGGACACGCTGGAGCTTGATGAATTGCACATCGCCATGAAGCCGGGCGACGGTGTGGTTTTGGAGAACCTCGCCGACACCAATTACGAGCAAGGCGGCAGTGTTTATGAGATGCGCGGCAACGCCTTGAGCTTCCGCCATGGTCATTTCCGGATGGAAGATGTCAAAATCGGCATGCGCGTCTTCAAAACCAGCGATCCCGCGCTCAATCGCTCGCTGCGGCAGTCGTTTGAAGGCGACCTTCCCATTCGGAAGCAGCACCAGCTTGATCTCCACGTCACCGGCAAAGCTGGCGAGCCTCTCGTTGTGCGCAGCGGTGCTCATCAAATCGCCTCCGCCATGCCCTTGCAGGCCGCGATGAAGCGCCCGCTCACGCCCAGTGCCTTCATCGAGCAATTCAGCCGCCTCGGCGGCACGGAGTTCGAACTCGGCAGTGTGGATTTCCAAGTCGAAGGCGAGGTCATGCTGCCGATCAGCGAGTTGAACCGCATGCGGCGTGAGTTGGTGACTCTATGGAGTGGCGACGAGTCGTCGCCAAAAAAACCTGCAAGAAGCCTAGTGACACTCGAAAGCCTTATGCCGGCTCGTGGGAAGGGCGACGAGTCGTCGCCACTCCAGCTTCACGCGCTTTGCCGCACGCAGGAGCATGTCGAGGCGGCGCTCGTGTTGGGCATCACGCGTCTTTACCTCGACTTCGAGGACATCCGTCGCTACACGGACGCGGTAAAGCACGTCAAGGCCGCCAGCGACACTGCTCAGGTCTGGCTGGCGACGCCACGCATTCAAAAATCCGGCGAGGCGGGCTTCTTCAAGCTCATCCAGCGCGCGGAGCCGCATGGCGTGCTTATTCGCAACCTCGGGGCCATGTCGTTCTTCCAGGACGCAGGCATTCCGATGACCGGTGATTTCTCGCTCAACGTGGCGAATCCGCTGACCGCTGAGATTTTGAAAAAGGCCGGGTTGGAGCGGCTGACCATCAGCTATGACCTCAACATCGAGCAGGTCGTCGATTTGCTTGCCGCCGCGCCGCCGTCGTGGTTCGAGCTCACGCTGCACCAGCACATGCCGATGTTTCACATGGAGCACTGCGCGTTTGCGGCGTTTTTGAGCAAGGGAACCGATTTCACGAACTGCGGTCGCCCTTGCGACCGTCATCGCGTGCATCTTCGTGATCGCGTCGGCATGATGCACCCGCTCAAGGCCGATGTCGGATGCCGTAACACGCTGTTCAACGCCGTGGCGCAAACCGGTGCGCAATTCTTCTCCGAGCTGCGTGATTTCGGCCTGAGCTGCTTCCGCGTCGAACTGCTCGAAGAAGACGCCGACGAGGCGATGATCGTCCTGCGAACTTACCAGGAGCTGTTGGCCGGTCAGCGCGATGGCGACGAGATCTGGCGCGATCTGAAGGCCCAGAGCCAGCTCGGCGTGACACGCGGGACGTGGACTGAGATGGCTTAACTGTGCGGAACTCATCTTCTGACTCGCCTTCCGGGCGCAGATGTGAAAAATCGCGCCATGAAATACATCCTCGCACTCGACCAAGGTACCACCAGCTCACGCGCCATTCTGTTCAACCACGAGGGCGGCATCGTGGCGACAGCGCAGAAGGAGTTTCGGCAGATTTTTCCCAAACCAGGCTGGGTGGAGCATGACGCGCAGGAAATCTGGGCCACGCAGGCCGGAGTGGCGGCGGAGGTGCTGCAAACTGCACGCGCCAAAGCAGCAGACGTCGCCGCCATCGGCATCACGAATCAGCGTGAGACGACCGTGGTGTGGGATCGCAAGACCGGAAAGCCCGTCTGCAACGCCATCGTGTGGCAGGACCGCCGCACCGCCCCGATCTGCGACAAACTTCGCGCGCAGAAGCTCGACAAGGTCATCCAGCGCAAGACCGGCCTCGTGGTCGATGCCTACTTCTCGGCCACCAAGGTGCAATGGATGCTGCAAAACGTGAAGGGCCTCAAAGCCCGCGCCGCGAAGGGCGAACTCGCCTTCGGCACCATCGACACCTGGTTGCTGTGGAATCTCACCGGCGGTAAGGTGCATGCCACCGATGTCAGCAACGCCTCGCGCACGATGCTGTATGACATTCGCAAGGGCGATTGGGATGACGAACTTCTCAAAATCTTCGGCGTGCCGCGCTCCATGCTGCCGGAGGTGAAGGATTCGAGCGGCGTGTTTGGTGAAACGTCGCTCTTCGGTGGCAGCATTCCCGTTGCGGGCATTGCGGGGGATCAGCAGTCGGCCTTGTTCGGTCAAGTCTGCACGAAACCGGGCATGGTGAAGAACACCTACGGAACCGGTTGCTTCATGCTGATGAACACCGGCACCAAGCCCATCGCCTCGAAGAACAAACTGCTCACCACCGTTGCCTGGCGCATCGGCGGACGCACCGAATACGCTCTGGAAGGCAGCGTAGTCATCGCCGGCGCGGCGATTCAATGGCTGCGCGATGGTTTGGGCATCATCAAGAATTCTGCCGACGTCGAGGCGCTCGCCGCGAGCGTGCCTGACACCGGTGGTGTCTATCTCGTGCC
>CAXNGR010000510.1:0-4084 GCA_964201265.1 Verrucomicrobiaceae bacterium | reverse complement strand
CCTCCCCCCGCGCCTCAGCCGTGCTGCGCACACGACCGCGTGCGTCCCGTTTCAAAATCGTAATTTGGTTGTCCATAACGTCGGACATCCCTGACTCCTCACGCACCCCGTTCCAACCTAGTTCCTATGGGTGTTACGGTGACGCTTACAGTCTATCAACCTTGGAGCCTGATGAACTGATTGTTGATGGTGGACTCGAATGACACGGACAATGCTTCCGACAAGAACCGGCGCTACCGTCATGGCGAGCCGTTGCCTTAGACTCGCGGCACGCCAGACAGATGCGTCGAACTTCGGGAGCTTGCCGAAACGATGCAGACATGGGCGATTTTGAAACGCGACCAAGGCTCGCATGAACTCAAAGCGCCACAGGCGGGGTGCGGTCCTCATGAATAGGCACATGGCGCGATTCTCGGCTATTTTTGCAGCATTCGCAGCTCTTCGCGAAGCTTCTCCACTTCCTCCAGCAAACTCGTGAGCATTTTGAGGCCCGTGAGGTTCACCTGGCAGCTTTCCCGCAGGTGCTCGATGCGGCGCAGGGCGCGGAGGGACTCGTCGTCCAGTTCCGGGCGGATGAGTCCGTGTTCCTGATACTCCACGATGGTTTGCGTGGAGACCCCAGTGATCTCTGCCAGGATGTCCAGCGTGTAAACGGCTTGAGGCGTGGCGTCGTTCATGTCAGGCGCGTGGGTTGAAGGTGGAGGCGGTGCGCAGTTGCTCCCACAAAGAGCGCTCGGCATCGCTGAGAGTCGTGGGCAGCACGAGGAGCAGGATCACGAAGAAATCACCGCGCTCTCCGGTCTTGCCTTTGGGCAGGCCACGGCCTCGCACCCGGAATTTTTGGTGGTTCTCCGCTCCGGCGGGAATGCGTAGCTTGATGGAACCATCGAGCGTCTGCACCACGACTTCCGCGCCGAGCACTGCTTCCCAAGGAGCCACTTCCAACTCGTGATACACATCCGCCTCGCGGGTGGTGAAGTCGGGATGCGCCGCATGGCGCACGCGCAGGTAAAGATCACCCGACTCACCACCATTGATGCCGGGTTCACCCTGGCGGGGCACGCGAATGCGACGGCCATCGGTCGCCCCCGGCGGGATGCGCACCTCAAAGGAGTGCGTTTGCACCGCGCCGGTCTGGCGATTCGCCGTTTGCAGCGAAAGCGGGCGCTGCGTGCCATGCATGGCCTCCTCCAGGGTGACGAGGATGTCCCCTTCGATGTCGTGTCCTCGCCGAGCTCGGCCTTGGCGAGCTGTGCCGGAGGGAGCACCTTCATCAAACCCCTGCGGGAAGCCGTAGCGGCTACCACCGCTGAAATACTGCTCGAAGAAATCGCTGAACCCCGTGCCGCCAAAGTGGACGTCCTGCTCGTGGGCGGCGGTTGCTTGAGGTTCCTGCCAGTTCGCACCGAGCGTGTCGTACTTTTTGCGCTTCTCGGGATCGCCGAGCACCTCGTTGGCCTCGTTGACCTCCTTGAACTTCTCCTCGGCGGTCTTCTTGTCCTTCGCGGTGTCCGGGTGGTATTTCCGGGCCAGCTTGCGGAAGGCCTTCTTGATGTCGTCCGCGCTGGCATCACGCGGCACGCCGAGTGTGGCGTAGTAATCTTTGAACTGGGCGGGCATGACGAGAGCATGGACGTGGCAAGGCTCCGTGTCGTTGGCATTCCATCGGCCTCTGTTGGCCTGCTCCCGTTCTGCGTAGCGCATCAAACCCCACGGAAAAGAGGATTCCACCAAGAAATGAGGCCGCTGAGGCAAGAACATGGATGATCAAGAAGATCATCCTTCTGCCAATGGTCAGGCAGGGACTCCCAAGCAGAGCTGGCAGGCAAACGATGGAATCAGTCCCCCATTTTTTGCCGCTCATTTTTTTGCCGACCCAAACTGCTGAGTGATTCAGGAGGAGTGATGCGGACAGTTCATCCTTCGCAGTCTTGCAACGTAGAATAGGAGCGTCCGCGCACCAGGCGGGGATGTTGGCTGATCAGAAGTTTTTGAACAGGCCTTTGAGTTCTTTGAAGTTGTTGATCAGCCCCTTGGCCTTGTCCTCAATGTCACCACCAAGGATGCCCTCCAGCCGGTTCTGGATGTCTGGTTTCACCTGCGGACGCGAGAGCGGGCCGGTGATGCTCAGGTCGAAGGCGACGCGTCCTCGGTCGTCGGAAAAGGCACCGACGACCATGCGAGAGATCGTTTCCCCCAGGCCTCGGTTGGCGACTCCGCGCACGATCTGCTCTTTGAGCGCCTCTCCACAGGAAAGGCGCGTGAGGAGGCCTTGCTGATCGTTCGCGAAGTCCATCCAGGATTCTTTCTTGATGGTGAACTCATAGTCAGGCAGCGCAAACAGCGTGTCTCCGAGGAAGCGTATGGACTCGTTGCGGAACAGCACGCTGACATTCACGTCCTGCGCCAGAACACCGCCGATGCGGATGGCGCTGAGATCGACCCCGTATTTCATGAGCTTGTCCAGCTCCTGCCCGGCGGCATCGCCGATGGTCATGTGTCCGCCGATGCTGGAACCACGGTCGATGACGAGGTTCAGCACCGCCGCTGGTGCCCACAGCATGGTGTTGGGATCGACGGGGTTCACATCGCCCTCGCCATGCAGCTTCATGCTGGCAAACTGCACCTGCTGCATGCGCCCGCCGATCTGCGCCGCGCCATCCACCACTGCCTGGGCGCTGAGCCGGGCATGCAGCGTGTTGTGATTGGCGATGTCCGCCGGATCGATGTCGATGCCGGTCAGAACGAGGCTGAAATCGCTGATCTCGGCGTTGAAGCGTGAATCCGTGCCCTCATTGCTGATGACGAAGTGCCCCTGCTCGATGCTGATCTCCTGGAGCATGACGCGCCCGGCGCGTGACGATTCGTCTGATGTCTCAACCGGAGTGGCTGCCGGTGCGGGCGGCACGATGGCCACCGGACCCGGCGCGGCAGGCTCCACGGACACCGACGGTGGTGTCTGCACGGGGATGGCGCGTGGCACGTCCGCCTCCGCCTGCAAGGCCGCGAGTTTTTCCGGCGGCGGCTGAAACAGCTTCTCCAAAGCGCTGCCCTCCTGCGGGCTGATGCGCTCATGCACCTCGACTCCCACGAAACGCAGCACACGCGGGAAGAACTGGCCGCTCAGCAGCGCCTTGGGCACCAGTTCGGCGTAGGCCATCTCAATGTGAACCGGCGCGTTTTTCATCAGCGGACGGGCTTCCAGCGGCGTGCCCGCATACTGATCACGCGGGCCGATTTTCACGCCCGAAAGCCGCAGGCTCGGCGGCCAGGCGAAGATCGTCAGCGTCACATCGTTGAGCTCCACGCGGGCATTGATGTTTTTCTCCGTTTCGAGGACGATCAGCTCCTTGTTCACATACCGGCGCAGGATGTAAGCCCCCGCAAGTGGCGCGGCGACGGCCAGGAGCACCAGGAGGCCAAGGAGAAAGAGCAGCAGGCGGATGAACTTCTTCATGCGGCGAGCATAACGAGTGATGTGCACTTGGAAATTTGAGATTTGAAATTTGCAGCGGCGAATCCCGGCTATGGTCGCGGCCCAGTTTCACCCTTTCTACCCACCATGTCCCTTCGCGTCCGCTTTGCTCCTTCTCCCACCGGTGACCTTCACGTCGGAGGTGCTCGCACGGCCTTGTTCAACTGGCTCATGGCCCGCAAGCACGGCGGCACCTTCGTGCTGCGGGTGGAAGACACCGATGGCGCACGGAACACGGCGGAAGCCGCCGCTGGCATCCTCAAGGGCATGCGCTGGCTCGGGCTGGACTGGGATGAAGGCCCGGAAGTCGGCGGTGATTGTGGCCCGTACTTCCAAAGTCAGCGCAAAGACCTCTACGACGCCTATTTCAAGAAGCTGGAGGACGCCGGACGCGTCTATGCCGAGCCGGACGGCGCGATGCGCTTCAAATTCAGCCGCACGGCCATCACCGTGCATGATCTGGTCTGCGGCGATGTGACCTTCGCGCCCACCGAGGAGCCGGACATGACCATCCGCCGCCCGGACGGCAGCTACATCTTCCATTTCGTCAATGTCGTCGATGACATCGAGATGCGCATCTCGCACGTCATTCGCGGCGAGGATCATCTC
>CAXNGR010000509.1:0-4087 GCA_964201265.1 Verrucomicrobiaceae bacterium | reverse complement strand
TGTTCGGCCTGCTGCGCTGTGGTCTTGGCGGTTTCGGCCAGCGCTTTCTGCATGGACGGATTTTTCGGCAGCTCCTTCTCCAAAGCTTCCAGCACGGCCTGCGGATTCTGTTTTGCGTCCTTGGCCATCTCGGCGAGTTCCTGGGCGCGTTGGTAGGCCTCGTCCAGCGGCTCCTGCACGCCAAGTTCCTGCTCCATCTGCTGCATGGCGGCCTGCTCAGCCTCACTGAGTTGCTGGCCCTGCTCCATCTTCTGCATGTTCTGCGCGATTTGTTCCAAGGCCTGCGCGGTTTGCTGCTGCGCGTTGGCGGCGGCTTGCAATGCCTGCTCCTGCGGCTTGCTCTGAGTCGCTTGAGCGGCCTGTTTCAAATTCTGCGCGATCTGCGGGGTCTTTTCCTGCATCTGCGCGAGCGCGACATCGGCCGTGCGAGCGAGTTGGGCCTCGGGTTTTTCGGTCAGGTTGGCGGCGTTGGCCTCCTGACGAAGTGCGGCTTGCAGCGCGGCCATTTTTTCGGCGTTCTCGGCGGCCTCGGGGCGGAGTTCTTGCGCTTTCTCGGCGACTTGCTCCACCGGCTTCTCGGCCTTGGCGTCGTTGGCAGCGGTTTGCGTCTCCTGCTGCGTCTTTTTGAGATCTTCCGCGACGCGTTTCATCATCTCGCTGACTTCGGGCGTCATAGCGGCAAGTTGAGCGCGCGCGGCGTCAATTTGCGGCTGCAACTGTGCGGCAAGCTCGTTCGCCTTCATCTGCGCGTCGGCGGTGGCCTGCTGCGCGGGCTGGGCGTTCAACTCTTGCCCGGCCTGCTGCTGCGCGGCTTGATTGGCGAGCTGTTTGCTCTGCTCAGAAGCATTGCGTGAGGCGTCGCTGGCCTGCTGCGCGGCTTGACGCAGGTTGTTGGCGGCCTGCGGGTCGGTTTTCTGCATTGCCTCGGTAAGGCGGGCGCGATTGATCTTGTCCGGGATCTGCTGGAGTGCTTCTGCGGCGGCTTTGGCCTGAGCGGCTGTTTGCGCGAGGTCTTGCTGATTCTGTGGCTGCATCGCTTCGGTTTGAGCGGCTTCGAGGGCTTGTGCCGCGTCTTGCGCGAGGGCGTCGGCTTCAAGTGCGCGCGTGGCTTGAGCGAGCTGCGTGGCTTGCTCCTTCAAGCTGGCAAGCGCTTTCTGCGCTTCGGAAGGAGGCGCATTGCTCTTGCGGGCTTTTTCCGCTTCCTCCTGCGAGAGCAGGGGAATCTTCTTTGCTTCCGTGGTCTGCCGGGCGAGTTCATCAGCGGCGCGGCTGGCGCGGTTCATGTCGAGCGCGGCCTGGGTGTTGGTGGCCTGGTTCTGCTCACGTAGTTCGGCTTGGTCCTGAAGTTGTTTGGCGGCTTCGGCGAGCTGCTTCTCGGCTTTTTCGGCGGGTGTGAGGCCGTCGCGGTCGTTGCGCTTGTTTTGGCGTGGATCACGCGCGGCGTTCTCGGCTAGGGCAAGGTTGTTCTTGGCTTCTTCGAGCTTGGCGAGTGCGGGATTGTCCTGACGGCCGAGATTTTCCCGGCGTTGATTGGCCTCGTTAGCGGTTTGCTCGGCGATGTTACGGCTCACATCGGCGGCTTGCTGCAAACGATTGCGCAGGTTGTCAGAAGCGCCGTAGAGATGCTCGGGACTCTTGGTTTGATCCGGTTTGTCGAGGCTACTGGCGAGGTCGGCGGAGGTTTCGGTGAGTTTTTTATCAATGTCCTGTAACTGACTGCGGCTGCGGCCCTTTTGCGCTTCATCGAGCTGCTGGAGGTCTTTTTGCAGCGTCTTGGCCTGCGCCATGAGCGCACGCTGCTGTTCCTGCCACTTCGGACGCTGGTCGGCATCGCGATTCGCGGGCAGGGCGGTTTCGGTGAGCAGCTTGGATTGGCGCTGAAGCTGCTGAGATTCTTTGGCGGCGATCTTGGCGGTGTCTTCGGCGGCAAAGGCACGCAGGGCGTCGGCGATGAGGTTGGCATTCGATGAGGCCTCGCTAGCGGCACGTTTGAGCTGCTCAGGGTTCTCAATCGTAGGGCTGTTGAGCTTTTCCAAGTCCTGTAGCTGTTCACGGCGCATCTGCGCGAGGCGTTCGCCGAGAAGCTGCGCCTCAGAGGCATCGAGTTGATTCGGGGCATCGCGTGAGGCTTCCTTCAAGGCGTTCCAAAGCTCCTCAGACTGAGTTTTGACCTGCTCCAATTTTTCCTGGGCACTGGCGAGGGCGTTTTCGGCTTCGTTCTTGGCCGCGTTTGGGTCTTTGCGGGCATTGCGCTCGCTTTTGCGCACCTTGTCGAGGTCTTTGCGCAGTTCCTGGGTCTGCTCGTTGAGGCGCTCGGCGCGTTGCGCGAGGCGGCGTTGCGATTCGGCCCATTCGCGCTGACGCGGGTCGATGGTTTGTTCGAGAATGATGACGCGGACGGGCGGTGACTCGGCCTTCTGACCTTTGAGGTCGATGGCGATGAGTTTGATGAGCAACACATCACCCGTTTTCACGCCGAGCGGGGCGAGCGGCAGCAAGGTCTGCAACGGTGCTTCTTTCGTTCCTTTCGTGAAAGGCTGGTCACGCTCGGTCCAGTTCGCGCCGTTGATGGCGTGGGAGAGTTTCACACCTCCTAGACCGACATCGTCGGTGGTCAGACCGGCGAGGCGCACGGCTTCATCGGCGAGGAGTTCGATCTGTTCAGTGGGTTCGTTGATCTGCGCCGTGGGGGGGAGATCGGGAATGGTGGTGATGCGCCAGGGCGTGCTTTCCTCGTTGGTGAAGCCGGTTTCCAGGGACTTCAAAGCGATCTGCCAGGTGCCGTTCGCGGCCTTGACGGGGATCTCGGTGGTGAGCAGGCCGTTGTCGTCGCTTTTGGCTGCCACGCTGACTTTTTCACTGAGGTCGGGATTGATCACGATGTCGCTCTGCGAGACGGGCTGGTTGGTTTTGAGCGTGAGCTTGATGGTGGAGCCGTCGAGTGCTTCGAGGTCGCCATGATCCTCAGTGAGCTGCGTTTCTTTGGCTCCCGTGTAAGCAGGAGGGACAATTGTTTTGCTGAATTCAACGATGCGTGGCCGCGCACGCGCACTGAGCGTGCGCCAGGGTGTGATGGCATCGGCAGCATGGATGCGGTAGCGCACGTCGCTTTGACCGACGGGCACGACACCTTCAAAACGATTGCCACCCACAGTAGAAAGCTCGTTGCGGCGCGGCTTGGAGCCTTCGGTTTGCAGTTCCAGCGTGGCGAGTTCGGTGCTAGCGCCCTCGGTTTCGATGATCAGCGGCACTTCGGTGCCGATGGGGGCCAGAGCGTTGGCTTGGAGTGGCTCAAGAATGCGAATCTTGAGCGACGCAGGGCGTTCGAGATTGGCAAACGGCAGCGCTGCACGGGCAAGGAAGCCGCTGAGGTGCAACCCGGGCACCAAGCTGAGCACGAGAATGGCGGCCACGGCTCCACCGGCGGCTAAGAACCATGGCTTGAGAGCACTCGTGGGTAGCTTCGCCTTCCAGTCGATGCCTTCGACGGAAGCGGCCACGTCGTCCTGCAACTTTTCGCGGAACTCGACGGAGTCCTTCACGTTCACGCCATCGCGAGGATCGGCGAGTTCGACGGCAGCGAGAATACGCTCACGCAGCGCTGGTTCGGCAGCCTCAATGAGTTTCGCGGCCCCTGCTTTGCCACCTGCGTGTGCGATGAGGCGCCAAGCGACCTTCCACGCGGCAAAAACGGCCCCAGCATAGACCAGCAACGAGACCCACGGACGAATCGCATCTGGCATGAACCACACGCGGTCCAGCAAGGCGATGAATGTGAAGGCGACGAGTGCGATCGCGAGGCCGCAGAGAATGGCGCGGGTTTGCAGGAGCTGCCGACGGCGAAGACGAAAACGTTCGAGGGCTTCGTGCGTGGCAGGGCGGAGGGCGAGATTCATGAGGGATGCAGGCTTAACGCGGCTGAACTTGGCAAGTTATCGGTATCAGAAAAGAAGCCAGTCATGCAAAAAACTTACTTTGTGGAATCCGGTGTCTGGCATAAATATCAGCTTCACTATCTCGACTCAGAACGCTGAAACCTCATTCATTGTGGAAAACTCAGAAATGTCCCCCCCGGCTTCCATTCTGC
>CAXNGR010000508.1:0-4090 GCA_964201265.1 Verrucomicrobiaceae bacterium | reverse complement strand
CTCAACCAAGCACTCAGTCCTTCAGATATTCGGCCAAAGTGCGCCCCAACTGCGCTCCCACGGTCAAATAACCCTCCACCGTGCTGTGCGGCGTGTTCCAGGCCGTTTCGAGCGTCACCGAGATCGTGCCCTCGCCGCCATTCGCCCGCGCCCAGCCGCTGCTCATGCGGCCGCGCTCCTCGTCGGTCGTGACATAAGTGGCGAAGCGATACTTTGGGTCCACCTTCAGCGGCCCGTTGATGTGCGTCGCCGCCAGCTCGATCCAGCGTTGGTAATTTTTCTGCCGCAGGCCGGACATGCGCTCAAAGCCGAAGGGTCCGAAGAAAAACGGCACGCGATCTCCCGCGCCCGGATTGTGCAGGTCCATGAACACATCCAGCCCGTGCTGCTGCTGAATCTCCGTGATGCGTTTCTGCGCCGCCGCCACCTCCGGGTAATGCGGCGCGGCAGACCAGTCGCGGTTGTGATCCTGCGGCAGCGCTTCCTTGCCGCCCGCGCCGAGCGCCACGTTGTCCACGTCCATGATCGGAATGAAATGCACGCAGCACTGCGAGCGCAGCGCCTTTGCCTCATCACTGGCCATCCATTCGAGCAGCCCGCACCCCACCCACGCACCCCCGGCTTCCCAGGCATGCTGCCGTGCGTTCACCCACACCTGCTTGGGCGCATCCACTTTGCCGATGCGGATGCCGTTCACCGGCCTGCCATCGCGCGTCTTCGCCAGTTCGAAGCGCTCCGCCTCATCCCCCAGCTTCGCTTGCACCTGCGCCAGCAGCTTTTCCGCGTCCGCTGGCACAAAGGGCGGCCCCCAGGCCAGCCAGAGGCTCGTGCCCTCGGCCTTGATCTTGTAAACGGCGATCTTCTCCGCCGTGCGTTCCGCTTTGGCCGTGTGTCGCCACGTTTTCCCATCGTGACTCACCGAGGCAAAGTCCGGCTGGCACCACGACGCGTTCAGCACCGTGTTCGGACGAAACGGTTTCACCTGCGCCTGCACCTCCAGCGTGATCTCCTGGCCCGCGCTCACGCCCTCCAGCCGCAGCGACCACCAGCACGGCCAGCCGCGCCCTTCGCGGAGTGCGGGCATGATCCGCAGCCTGCCTGCCGCTTGATCCAGCGAAACCACCTCCGCGTTTCCGCCCTCGAAATCCGTCATCACGCGGATCTCCGCATTCGCGATCGCCACACTCAGCAGGAGCAAAGAAAGTTGTTTCATCATGACACTCTCAAACGGTAGGATTGGCCTCACCTGCACATGAAAATCCTGCCCCTGCTTGTTCTTGCCACGCTGTCCCTGCATGCCGCCGACCCCGTCGAGCTGAAACTCTGGCCCGACGGCGCTCCGGGAAAGATGCTGCCGCATTCCAAGGCCACCGCCGACTTCATCCGCACCAAGTCCGGCAAAAGCACGATCACCGACATCAACGAGCCGACGATCACCGTCTATCGTCCCGAGAAACCGAACGGCACCAGCGTCATCGTCGCCCCCGGCGGCGCGTACATCTTTCTCTCCGCCGTGCATGAAGGCACCCAGGTCTGCGAATGGCTCAACACGATCGGCGTCACTGGCATCCTCCTCAAATACCGCACCCCGACTCGCGACGAAGCCGCGCCGCATGAGAAGCCCGTTGCCGATGCCGCCCAGGCCATCGCGCTCGTACGTGAACACGCCAAGGAATGGAGCCTTGATCCGAATCGCGTCGGCCTGCTCGGCTTCAGCGCCGGGGGAAATCTCCTCGCCCACATCGCCAGTGATCGTCCCGCCGCCTCCGCCTTGCCAAACTTCGGCGTCATGATCTACGGCGGCGGCTTTCTGGACAGCAAAGACCCCACTAAGCTCAAAGCAGGCTTCACCGTGCCTGCGGATGCCCCGCCGCTGTTCATCGCCTGCGCCCACGACGACGGCCAGAACCCTACCGCCTCCACGCTGCTCTACCTCGAATACAAGAAGCACAAGATCCCCGCCGAGCTTCACCTCTTCACCAAAGGCGGCCACGGCTTCGGCATGCGCGACAACAAACAACCCATCAACCACTGGCCCCAACGCTGCGCCGAGTGGATGGGCGCGATGAGGTGGATGGGGAAATAAGTGATCGCTGAAGCTGCGTTAATTCGGCTGACACTGTCGGCCGAATCTACGGCAGCCCTCCTTGATCCCATTCGCGGGACAGTGTCCCGCGAATTCGCACCGTCGGTAGTGCGGAACAAATCCATCGCCGCGATCTGCAAAGTCCTGGTAAGGGCACGGAGGCTCCGGCTTTCAAGGGAACCCGCAGGCTCCCTCTACTCAAAAATCTTCCGCTGCGGGTTGATGAAGCCCCAGGCGACGGCGCCCACCAGGAACAGGCCGCCGATGAGATACAGCGGGGCATTCCAGTCGTAGTGCTGCTGCAGCCAGATCACGATCAGCGGACAGATCACGCTGCCGATCTGGCCGCTCGTGTTCATCGCTGCGCTCACCACGCCGGTGTGACTGCCGCCGACGTCGATGACCGTCCCCCAGGCGGCTCCGAGGGTGAACATGCTGGCCGCCACCGCGGTGGCGATGCACCACGCCGCGAGTTCCGGTTGCGTGGTGGTCGTGGCCAACAGCATGGCGCTGCCAGCGACGAGGTAGGAGGCGGCACCCACGCCCACGCGCCCGAGGCGCAGGCCAAAGCGGCGCGTCACGGCATCCGTGGTCACTCCGCCGAGCAAGTCGGCCACCGGGCTCAGCAGCAGGGGCAGGCCGGTGAAAAAGCCGAGCCGCATCGAGTCGAAGCCGTGCTGCTCCCGCAGATAATCCGGCAGCCAGGTGATGCAGAAGTAGAACCCAAAGCTGTTCGGAAAATACATCAGGCAAAGCGGCAGCGTGTTCCGGTGCCGCAGCAATTGCCGCCAATAGGCCCAGCCTTCATGCTGCCCGGTGCTTTGCTCGCGCCCCGCCACGATCTTTTCCAGCTCCGCCGGACTCACCGTAGGATGTTGCTCGGGATCATCCCGGAACCAACGATGCCAAGCGATGGCCCACACGATGCCGGGGATGCCAAAGATCACAAACGTCCAGCGCCACCCGCACAGGCCCGCCACCGCCAGCGCGATCATGGGCGTCAAGCCTCCCGTGACATGCGCGGCCGCAAAGAAAACGCCCTGGATCGTGCCGCGTTCGGATCGGGGGATCCAACGGGAGAAAGTCCGGGCCATGCTCGGCCACGCGCCCGCCTCACCCGCCCCAAAGAGAAAGCGGATGACCAGCAGCGAGCCGAAATTCCACGCCGCAGCGCTGGCCATCGTAAACGCGGACCACCACGTCACGATGCGTGTCAGCACCCGGCGTGTGCCCATGCGGTCCGCCCACCAAGCCGTGGGAATCTCAAACGCCGCGTAAGCGATGGCGAAGGCGCTGTAGATCCAGCTCATCTCATCCTTGCTCAGCCCGAGATCGCGCCGGATGTCCGGTGCCAGCGTGGCGATGCACGCACGGTCGAGATAGGTCACGGCCCCGAGCGCCAGCATGAAGCCGACCACACGGTAGCGGACGCGGGAGGAGGAAGACATCGGTCAATCAACGAGAAAACGCCCGGTGTTCAATCAGCGCTGCCTGGTCCACCTGCTGGTAGCGAGCGCAGTTCCGCCGGAAGTGCGCGCGGTTCTTCCGGTATCACGCGGTTTTCTGCCGCTGCTGCGCGATTTTCTGCCCCTATGCCTCGCGTCATCAGCTTTTGTGAATCTGCGGGAAATCACAAATCCTGATGACGGGGAGTATAGATCGCGCAATAGCGCTGCAAACACGGGCAGTTGCGCCGCTACCCCGCGCAGTAGCGCCGCAAACACGGGCAGTTGCGCTGCTATCGCGTGCAGTTGCGCCGCAAACACGGGTATTTGCGCCGCTATCGCGTGCAGTTGCGCTGCAAACACGGGCATTTGCGCCGCTACCTCGCGTAGTTGCAGCGCTATCTCGGGCAGTTGCGGCGCTATTTCACTCGTAACCGACTCAAAATGAACCACTGGCACGGAAACGATCGTTTTGTGCCGCTCCAACCTGCCCGCCGCAGCCTCAACAACGGCCAGGAACGGAGGCAGGGTCCCTCACCGGAAGGAGGGCACGGGTCCA
>CAXNGR010000507.1:0-4092 GCA_964201265.1 Verrucomicrobiaceae bacterium | reverse complement strand
CTCAGGGTGCCAGGTGGGATGGATTCTTCGCCGGGAGACTCGGGATCGCCACGTTTGAGAATCTGAATGGCAGGCGGTGGGTCGGCGATGACGGCATAAACCTTGTTCGTAGAGACTTTGGCATTCAGTTTCGAGCTGAGTTGTTTCTCTTCGGCTTGCAACGCGTTAACGCGAGCCTTGTCGGCGGCAGAGAGCGGCTGCGATTCGATGTCGAGCGCGAGTTTGGCATCGCCGAGGAAGAGCAAGTCACTGCCGATGCCGTCTCCCCCATCGGTGGCGATCAACGTGAGAGTCAGCGCATCTGCGGGGATGCTGAGGTCAATGCGAGCGGACTCATCTTTGCGCATCTTGAGGCGCTGGAACTTTTGTTCGCTGCCGACAAAGACACTAAAGTCGGTAAGACTGCTGGCGACCTGTTTGCTGGCTCCAAAACCGACCATCGCGGTGAGCCGCATCTTCGTGTAGCCGCTGGCCTGGCGAATTTCTTTGAGATCGAAGGTGACGGCGCTGTTCGCGTGCATGCCGAGAATGCTGTGGCCATCTTTGGCGAAATCAGTGCCGTCGATGCTGGTGGAGACTTGCGAAGCAAGCGGTCCGTTGCGGATGGCATCCCAAGTGTGCGCGGACGAGAGCGGCACACCTTTCACGGGCTTTTTGAAGGCAATGTTTACTTCCTCCCGGCCATCGGGAACAAACAGCCACTGCACAAACTTGGGAGCGTTCACCTGACCCCATTCGGGTTTCTGAAGGCGGTTGGCTTTGATGTCGCGGTGGTAGCCGAGTTTATCCTTCGCTACGGTGCCATTGCCGAGGCGCAGGCCAGCCCCTTTCGTCCCGGTGCCACGTCCGTTGCCACCGCCTATCATGTCGGCGAGGTCGAGGCCTTGACCGGTCAGTTTGGCGAGTTCGGTGGTGACTTGGCGCAGCCGGTTGTGCGTTTTGGCCCGCTCTGCGGCGAGTCGCGTTGCCTCGGCAGTGTCGAGATCGCGATTCCCGCGTTTCAAGCCAGCGAAGACAGACCAGAGCGAGTAATACTCGCGCTGCGAGATCGGATCGAGCTTGTGATCATGGCAACGTGCACAATTCACCGTGACGCCGCACGCAGCGGTCATCACCTGAGTGACCATGTCATCGAGATCAAGCGTGCGGGCGCTGCGGCGGAGCACCTCGCTCTTCGTTTCGACCTGCCCGACGAAATCCCACGGTCCCGCAGCAAGAAAACCCGTGGCGGCGATGGCTTGCGGATCGTTTGGCGAGAGCACATCGCCCGCGATCTGCTCGCGAAGGAATTGGTCGTAAGGTTTGTCGGCGTTGAGCGCATTGATGACGTAATCGCGGTAGTGCCATGCATTGTCACGACGCTGATCGCGCTCAAAGCCGTGCGTGTCGGCGTAGTGCGCGATGTCGAGCCAGTGGCGGGCGTAGCGCTCACCGTAGCGTGGACTGGCGAGCAGGCGATCGGCCAGTGCCGACATCGACGAATCACGAATGACGAATGACGAACCAGAACGGCACTCGTTCACAAAAGCCTCAACTTCAGCGGGAGTTGGCGGAAGTCCGTGGAGGTCGAACGTGAGGCGGCGGATGAGCGTGCGGGGATCGGCTTCGGGGCTGGGAGTGAGGTTGTGCTCTTTGAGTTTGGTTTGGATGATGGAATCAATCGTAGCACCTGCTGGCGGTGTCTGGATGGGTTGCCAAGCCCAGTGCTGAAGGCGTTTGTCGGCCAGCGCGGCTTTGTCTGCGGCGTTTTCGGGCCACGCAGCACCGGACTCGATCCAGGTTTGGATGGTTTTGATTTGAGATGGCGTCAGCGGGTCGCCCTTGGGCGGCATGCGCTCTTTCTCATCCGCGTGAGTGATGCGCTGGAAGAGGGGCGACTTGTCGATTTTACCCGCAACGATGGCCGGACCTTCGTGACCGCCTTTGAAGGCGAATGACTTCGCATCGAGACGCAGCTCGCCTTTTTGCTTCTTTTCGCCGTGGCACTCGATGCAGCGCTCCTGGAGCAGCGGACGAATCTCGCGGTCGAAATCGACTGCGACAGCGGAGGTGATGAAAAACAGAAATATCGCAGGTTTCATCGCTTGGTCTTTGTTTTGGCGGCGAGATCGCGGGCGGCCTCGTCCATGTGATGTTTCATCGCCTTGGCGGCGGCAGCGGCATCGTGGGCCGCCACGGCGGCTAGAATGGCGGTGTGATGGTCGATGGCACGCTGCTGGCCGACATTGCCGATGGTGACGCGACGGCTTTCACGACCGAGATCGGCCAGCGATTCGAGCATGAGCTTCAAAATCTCGTTTCCAGCGATACGGGCAAGGGTGCGATGGAAGTCGATGTCGGCCTCGACCGCTTCATCGTGGGTCTCAGCGGCCACCAATCGGTCGTGGATGGCTCGAAGTTGCTTCACATCAGCCGTTTTGGCCTTCAAAGCGGCCTGCCTCGCGATTTCAGGCTCAATGGCCGCGCGGGCTTCGTTCAATTGGCGAAGTCGTTCAGGAAGTTCGGGCAACAGCAGCGAAAGCGAGCCGCTGAGCGGCTTGTGGAGCCGATTGACGGCCCGTATGCCGCTACCGTGGCGGATTTCGAGCAGCCCTTGCAGCTCGAGGCGTTTGGTGGCCTCACGCAGCACGGTGCGGCTGACACCGAGACTTTCGGCCATGAGACGTTCGGGCGGCAGTTTGCCGTCGCCAGACTCGACTTCATCACGCAACTGACGCGCGAGGCGGGAGCAGACCTGATCGACGAGCGATGGGGTGGATTTGAGCGGGGAGAGTGTCATCGCCAATTGGTAGGAGGTCATACCAATCGCACTTTGAAGTCTGTTTTCTTTCATCCTGATGGAAAATCATCTCGCGTATCAGCTTCTGCCCTTTGCGTCACTTGCGGCTTGAGCGTGCCTGTGATCACGGGAAAGTGACCAACCCCATCTTTGTTGAACCGCAATGCCTCTCCGCGACACCCTGCTCAATCTCGCCATCACCTGCGTGCTGGTGCTGATCATTGTGCTGGTGGCGATTTTGCTGAAGGAGAGCCGCCCGGACCCTCTGCCGGCGCTGCCGGTGGGTGTGGCGCAGTTGCCGCCGGGCCAGAGCCTGGACAGCGGCCCTGCCGCGCTGCCTGAGTTCAAGGTGTTCCCGAAGGCGCGTTTCATCGAGAGCCGGACGAACGAGGCGGACACGCTGCGCATCAAGGTGAGCGACACGGAGGAGGAGCAGGTGTTTGTGCTGTACTTCGTGGATGCGCTGGATGCCTCCTGGACGCATCCGCAACGTGTGCAGGAGCAGGCGCGTTACTTTGGTGTGTCGGGCGAGAAGGTGGTCTCGGAAGGCCTGAAGGCGACGCAATACGTCACCCAGCTCCTCAAAGACCGCCCGTTCAGCGTGATGACGCGCTGGGAGCAGGTGCCAGAACGCAGCCGGTTTTACGCACTGATTCTCGTGGAGCACACGCCTGGGAGCTGGGTGTATCTGGCCGATTTGCTCGTGCAGCAGGGCTTTGCGCGTGTGGCAGGCGTGACGACGAGCCTGCCCTCGGACGCCCGTTCCTTGAATGACTATGCGCTGGAGCTTCAGGCACTGAGAAAGCAGGCGGAGCAGCGCAAGGCAGGAGTCTGGGCAGCTTCCAAGCTCTGAAAGCGCCAAAAACTCCGGCATTGATGTATCATCATGCGTTGATACGATGGCTGAAAGTGGCCTCCGTTCTCAAATCTCTCAGCCTCATCGCCGATCCCACGCGGGTACGGATTCTGCTGCTGCTCAAGCAGGAGGAACTGAGCGTGGCGGAGATGCAGGAGGTTCTGTCGCTGCCGCAGTCGAACATCTCGGCCCAGTTGGCCAAATTGAAGTCTGCCGGGCTGGTCAGCGATCGCCGCAGTGGGAAGAACCGGCTCTACCAGCTTGATGATCCGAACGCGAAGGACCAGACCACGCATGAGCACTTCCTGGCCCTTCTCGAAGCGGCAGGAATGGAGCTGCGCGAGGTCAAAAAGGACGCGGAAGCGCTCAAGGTCGTGCTGAAAAAGCGGGCACAGACGGCGCAGGCCTATTTCGACGCGCTGGCAGGAAAATTTGGCCGCCACTACATCCCCGGACG
>CAXNGR010000506.1:0-4100 GCA_964201265.1 Verrucomicrobiaceae bacterium | reverse complement strand
TCGTCGGGCTTGATGAAGAACTCGAGCTCCATCTGCTCGAACTCGCGGCTGCGGAAGGTGAAATTCTTCGGCGTGACCTCGTTGCGGAAGGCCTTGCCGATCTGGCCGATGCCAAAGGGCACCTTCACGCGGCTGGAGTCGAAGACGTTTTTGAACTGCGCAAAGATGGCCTGCGCGGTTTCCGGGCGCAGGTAGGTCACGTCGTCCTCGGTCGCGGTGGGGCCGAGGTAGGTCTTGAGCATGAGATTGAAGGGGCGGGCCTCGCCGAGTTTCCCCCCAGTCTCTGGGTGATAGTCGATTGAATTCTCTACCTTGTTAACGGTAGGCGCGAGCAGAGCCGGCTCCTTGAGGCCCCTAGACTTGTAAAACTCGATTGCGATTTTATCCGCTGATTCACGGGGCTTTCCAAGTGGTAGCAGTACCTCACAAGGCACATCAATGTAGCGCCTGTTTAGAACACACTCTTTTGCGGCCTCAACATCAGCAATCTTGCTGCCGCTTGCTGCAATAAGCTCATCCGCAGATTTCAAGAAGGCACCTTCAACGGCCAAAGCATTCGCCGCGTCAGAGTCGTCATTCACGGCTGCCAATAGCTTCTTCCACCATTCACTCTCACCCGCCCCAGCATAACGGTAAGCCACTCCCGACTGCGGATCGACGTGATCAGCGCGGACGCGTTTGTTTGTCAGCGAGCACTCGCGCATGAGGTCGGCGAAGGTATCGACGTGACCGCTGGCCTTCCAGATGGCGGGATTCATGAGAATGCTGGCATCCAGGCCGAGCACGTCCTCGCGTTCGCGGGTCATGGTGTTCCACCAGGCGGTGCGCAGGTTGCGCTTCAGCTCCGCGCCGAGCGGGCCGTAGTCCCACACGCCGCCGCAGCCGCCGTAGATCTCGCTGCTTTGATAGATGAAGCCGCGGCGCTTGCAGAGAGAAACGATCTTCTCCATTTGCGCGATGGATGCTTTGGGGTCGGAGGACATGGCGGGTGTAGGTAGGATGAGGTTGGGCCGCATGGCTGGAGTGCCACCGGCAAGGGGGCGCGAAGGGAGCACCTCGGGGGCGTGCGGGCAAGCGGGGATTCACGGACATGGAAGAACTGAGAATGGAGGAACTGCAAATGGCAGAATGGCGCTGCCGGATCACGCCAGGCCATTTTCAGTTTTCCATTCCGCCATTCTCAGTTCTTCCATCCTCTACCCCACCGCCCAGAGCTTCCCATCCCGCAGCCATTCCCGCACCAGCTCACGAAACGCCACCACCGCCGGGTCATCGCCGTCCTTCGCCCAAACCATCACCAGCGGGATGGTCTGCTGCGGCTTGAGTGGGATTAGGGCGATGTTATTGCTCACCGTGCTCTCCGTCACAATGCCAACGCCCGCACCAGCCTCGACGTATTGCAAAATGGTGCCGATGAGACTCGGCGTGTGTTTCACCTTCGGCTCAAAGCCCGCCTCATCACAGGCCACGCGAATCGCATCGTGCGATCCCGCACCTTCACGCCGCGCCAAGATGATCAGCGGCTCACCCGCGAGCTTTTTCCACGGCAGCGAGGTCAAGGTGGCCCACGGATGCTCCGTCGGCACCGCCGCGCAGAATTTCTCATCGCGGAGCAGCAGCGTCTGCAAACCCAGCGCCTCATGCGCGAGCACGGGACGCGTCAAACCGACCGAGAGGCGGCCCTTCGACACCATTTCCCACACGCGCTCCGGCGTGCGCTCTTCTAGGATCACCGTCACGCGTGGAAAACGTTTCCCGTATTCTTTCAGCAAGCGTGAGAGGAACATCCGCGTCGGCGGGCCGATGTAACCGAGCTTCAGCTCCCCTTCCTCGCCCTTGGCCGTGCGCCGCACGCGCCGCATCGACTCCTCCAGGCGTTCGAGGATCAAACCCGTCTCATGCAGCAGCACCGCGCCCGCAGGGGTGAGCCGTGGTGATTTGCGCTCGCGCTCGATCAACTGCGTGCCGATCTCCCGCTCCATCTCCTGCACCGCCCGGCTCAGCGCTGGCTGGGCGATGCGCAGCCGACGCGCGGCCCGCGAGAAGCTCAGCTCCTCGGCCACGGCTTGAAAATAACGCAGATGTCGCAGTTCCATGATCGGCTGGCGCTATACCGCATCGGCATCAAAGCGATAGCGAAAGTCTATTTTCGTTACCGTCATTTGATCACAGTGTCGTTTTCTTATGAACCCCGCCAAGATTGAGGACACACTCAAACTCGTTCTCGTCAGTTGGATCGTCATCATTGCTGCCGCGTGGCTGATGGGACGCCTCTGCCGCAAGATCGGGCAACCGCCTGCCGTGGGAGAAATCGCCGCCGGTTTGCTGCTGGGGCCGTCGTTCATCGGCCTGTTCGCACCGGAATTTGTCAGCTTCATTTTCCCAGATGAGGTCAAGGGGCCGCTGGCGCTTCTCGCGAAAATCGGCCTGCTATTGATGCTCTTCCAGGGGGGCATGGAATTCGACTTCTCACATCTGCGAGCCAAGTCGAAGGTCGTCGTCACTGCCTCACTCATGGGCATACTCGCGCCGCTGGCAGGCGGCCTGGCAATCTCGCCGTGGCTGCATCGCACTTTCGCCCCAGATCTGCCTATGTTTGGCTTCCAGCTCTTTGTCTGCATCGCGCTGGCCATTTCCGCGCTGCCAATCATGGGCCGCATCCTCCTCGAAATGAAGCTGGAGCGCACCGCACTGGGAGCCACGGCCATCAGCGCTGCGGCGATTGACGACGCGGTCGGCTGGATCTTCCTCGGCGTCGCCACCGCCATCATCAAACAGGGCGACAACTTCACTTGGCTGCCGTTTCTCGGCCAGACGGCGCTGATCATCCTCTACTTCTTTGTTTTGATGAAGTTCGTCGGCCCGCTGCTCATCAAGGCCTGGCGCAAGCAGTGCGCGGCCCACCAAACCGAGACCTTCACCCCCGGATTCCTCGCGCTGCTGCTCTGTACGCTGTTTGTATCCGCGCTCATCACCAACAAGCTCGGCATCTTCGCCATCTTCGGGGCCTTTGCGCTCGGTGTGGCGCTGCATTCCGAACCCTCGCTCGTCAAAGCCTGGCGCGAGCGCTTCGCCGACTTCGTGATCGTGGCCCTGGTGCCCATTTTCTTCACCAATACCGGCCTCAACACCAAGATCGGCTCCTTTGACAACGCCACAGCGTGGATTGGCTGCGCGCTCGTCTCGCTCGTGGCGATCATCGGCAAACTCGGCGGCTGCACGCTTGGCGCTCGCTGGGCTGGGGCAAGCTGGCGTGAGGGACTTTCTATCGGTGCGCTCATGAATACCCGCGCCCTCATGGGTCTCATTGCCATCAGCGTCGGCAAAGACCTAGGCCTGCTGAATGACAAGCTATTCACCATGTTCATCATCATGTGCCTTCTCACCACCGCCACCACCGGGCCAATGCTTCGCGCGTGGCTACCGGCGGATTTGAAGAAATTGGTGCCAAAGAATTAAATCTCAGACAATCGGACACTCTGAAGAAGGTCCCGAGTGCCAAGAAATCATTGGCGGCACGCTCCGTGCGGTCTTAAATCTCATCAAGGCAGTGCTTGTGGCTGTCTGAGCTTTAAATCACCCATGCCAAACTCCTCCGCCCTTCGCGACGCCCTCAACCAGTCGCCGAACAACCTGTCGCTGTTGCTGCTTTATGGCCGTGCCTGCCTGGAGGAGCTGCATCTGGACGAGGCGCGGGAGATCTTCACCCGTGCGCTGGAACAAGACCCGGAGCAGACCGACGCGCAGCTCGGCATCGCCAAAGTTTCGTTCATGGAAGGCAATACCTCCGGTGCCGCCGTTCGCGCTGAGCGTGTGCTGTTCCTAGAGCCGGACAATGTGCAGGCGCATCTGCTGCTCAGCCGTGTATTCCTCAGCGAAGGCGACCGAGCGAAGGCCATCGAACACTTTGACCGTGCCGCGCAGATCGACGGCACCATGAGTGATCCCGCACTGGAGCGTGAGCTAGGCCGCACCGCCCGTGATGCACGCAAGACCGCCCCTGCCCCCGCGCCTGAGCCAGTGAATCAAGAGACGCCTCCCTCCGGCAACGATCAGGATGAGTTCTTCGACGATCCCTTCGATGAGCCGCCCTACGACTG